>WQZL01000005.1 GCA_009780755.1 Promicromonosporaceae bacterium
CGGTCATAGCATGAGGGAAACGCCCAGCCCCCATACCGAACCTGGAAGCTCAGCCTCATAGCGCCGATGGTACTGCCCCGGAGACAGGGTGGGAGAGTAGGACGCCGCCGAACACCCATTAACCAACGACCCCCCACACCACCACGGTGCGGGGGGTCGTTGCCATGTCTACACCCAGCCGCGTTTTCCGGCCTCGACGCCGACAGCGACTCGCGAACTTACGCCAAGTTTTGCTTCCATTGAGTCGAAGCTTCGTCTAACAGTTTTTACGCCGAGCTTGAGCTGCTTGGCGATTTCCTTGTCGAGAAATCCCCTCATGGCGAGGAGCAACACCGTTCTTTCTCGCGGAGTCAACTCGGCGCTAGACCTGGGGTTGATGGGACACTCTGCTTCGCGCCAAAGTGTCTCGAATAGCTCCGAAACGCTTTCGACAATTAAAGGCTCACGACTAATGACCGCGCGAGCCGTTTCTCTGTGCATAATCATCGCAGTTGCGCGATCCACGATTAAAACACGAAAAAGCCCAGGTGAACCCACGCGCACAGTGTCGTTAGGGCTTTTGAGTTGCTGAAGGTACTCAACAAAATGCGGAAAGTTCATTGCCTCGATAGGGAATAATGAACGCCCTAGTACCCCGCGTTCGAACAGCGCGCCATCATCGGGCGCGGCGGCCCTCAGGATTGATTCTGCCGGGACGTGAGGAAGTGCGGAATCTGATGACTTGGTCGCGGCACCAAGCAGTCGTTCCATCTCAAAGCGAATGTTGTCTAATCCCTCTATCGTTCTGGTTGCACTCGAAAGATCAGAGTCGAATATTGAATCATAGACCGAGGACATGGCAACCATTAGGTTGCGGGTGTTCTCGAAGGCTTCAGCTTCCTGACGCCGCTTGCTCGCCTCGGAGCTGAGCTGAGCTGTTCGCGCCCAGCGTGGTGACCTTGCCTCCCAGCGTGTCGCGTCGGTGGGCAATTGCCGCGCATAGCCAGCGGTCACCAAAACATCCAGCGCTTCCCGAAGTTCGCTTGTGGACCATGCGCTCAGGCTTGATTCCAGATCGGTCACACTGAGGCCACCCGTCGTGAGTAGCGCTGAATAAACGGCTTGCGCGCTAGAACCATGTCCACTTGTAGACATTGTCGAAAAGTGGGTGTCGGAAGGGGTTGACGAGGGTCGGCTTGGCCGTGAAATATCGTCACCGTCAACCTCGACAGAAGGGAACTCGGTAACCGTCATGCGTGCTGTCACCTCCGTGTTGATCGGACTCCTAAGCTTAGCGGGCGTCGTGCAGCCTGTGGAGAGAGAGATAACTCCGGCCTGTCACTATTGCCCTCCACGGCAGTAGTGAGCTGATGATGAATGTGCGTTACGCCGTGGCCCTCATGGCTGCCTTCGCCCTGGTAGCGGCAGGCTGTGACAGCGATGCCCCGGCAGGGACAACTGAGACTGGCCCGCCAACCGCCGCGATGAGCGAACCGGCTGAGTCAGTCGAGCCGCAAGAGACCGAGAGCGAGTTCGACCCGTGGAATCAACCAGCCCGTACCCGGGAGGATTACCTTCGTGATCTCCGGGAAGGCATGTTTGGTAACAACTTACCAACGGATGTTCCCATCGTTCGTGAGGTGTTACCCGAGGAGCTGTTTGACGTCGTGATTCAGTGCATGGAAGATGCTGGTTGGCCGCTATCTCCAGGCGGCGGCTGGTACATGTCCGATGACCAAGTCGATGCTTTCGATCTAGCACACTTCATTTGCTACGCCCAACACCCAATCTACGTGCGGTACATTCAACCGGCAACACAAGCTCAGGTCTTGTTCATCCGGGAATATTGGCTCAGCACCTGGATTCCCTGCGCGGCTCAGTTGGGCATTGAGGTCACCAGCGGACCGCCTTCGGCGCAAACTTTCCTAGATCAGTGGCACGGGCCGGAGAGCTGGAGTCCTTCGAGCCAGGTGGACGCAGATGGGTTGCTTGCCCAGGTACAAGATTGGCTTTGGCGCGAGTGCCCGGAAATGCCCCCCTCATCTGAGCTTTTCAGATACTGACCATCCACGAGATGGTTTTCCCCATAGAGAAAGGTAATCATGCAAAACAAGATCAAGAAGAGCCTTGCCGCCTCCACTTGCGCGCTCGCGCTGTCTATCGGCGGCATTGCGACTGCGGCCCCCGCCGCGGCGGCACGAGAAGTCAGCTGCGCACAGACTCAATCCCCGACCGCTACCTCCACGCGCAACACCAGTTCCTCGACCGTCACAACTACTCACCGATGGACTGGTGGCGGACATACGCGCGTGTTCACTGGCACGGTACGGAACTTCACCTCGACATTCCGTGACCACAACTTCGGAAACGTCGCTCTCAGCACATCGCCGACAGTCAGCGCGTGGCTCACTAGCACTGGTTGTGTTATGCGGGCTGTGTGATTATGGTTTGGTGACAAGACCGGCGTCTTGTGGGGCGTGCCAACCTGGCACGCCCCACAGGCATTGGTGCGTAATGCGTTGATATGTTGTCGAGGTTTAGGCCGACAGTTAGGGTTAGCAAGTGAGAGTTGAGCGTTTAATGTATCGCATGGTGGCGGTAGTTCTGCTGTTGCTTCTGGTCGGATGCGGTACCGGTTACATGGATGCCATAGAGCCATCGCCGAGCGATGAACCAACACTCACAGCCGATGGCAATCCAACCCCAAGCGACAAGGTGTCTACTGCCGTCGGTCCTGATGATCCGTGGTATGCGCCTTGGACAACGCAGCAGCAATGGCTGGAGTCGATGGCTTGGCTGGCCTGGAGTCCTTACGAGCCACCCGACCCGCTTCCGGTGGTTGAGATCATCCGCGAAATCCATCCGGATGAAGCAGCTGAAATAAAGGAGGCTTGTCGAACTGAGGCAGGCTTCCCGCCTAGCAGGCCGGGAAGGCAGGAATGGGTTATTCCCGATGAACAGTGGGAGGCTTTTGCGCTTGCTTCATTCACTTGTTGGGCGCAATTCCCAATGCGGGAAGAGTATGTTCAGCAGCATTTCACCCGTCGGCAAGCAGAGTTCTTGCACGAATATCTCACTGAGCGGTGGCTGCCGTGCGCGACTGCGCTCGGCGTTGAAGTTACGCCTCCGCCCACGCTAGAAACCTTCCTCGATGAGTTTGTCAACTTACCTCTGGGAGTTTGGATGCCCTCCACTGTGCTGCATCGCCAAGGGCTTAGTTCGGGTCGAATTGACAGTATTCTGGAAGCCTGCCCGGAGATGCCACCCGCCTCCGAAATGGCCGCCAATCGATAGGAGGCACGCATGGAAACGCAGGGACGTTGGGTGCGGCGAGTGACGTTTCTTGCCATAGTTGTACTGGTAGGCGCGGGCGGGTTCTGGGCGGGGCGAGTTACCGTTGCCCCATCAACCTTGGCTGACGAAGCCGCGCCGCAGATGGTGATGGCTGAGGTGCGGGAGGTGTCTGTTGGTCGCACCCTTACCTACATGGTCACGGTCACCCAGCCGTTTGAGTCGGTGGGGGTTAACACCCTGCCGGGCATCGTGACCGAAGTGGGCGCGGCGGGCCTGGTCGATACCGGCGATGTGCTGTTTGCCGTCGGCGGGCGGCCCGTTTTCGCCGTGACCGGGCAAACTCCATTCCACCGCGATCTCGCCGCCCGTAACATCGGCCCGGATGTTGAGCAACTGCAAAAAGCGCTGGTGGCCTGGGGGTTCGAGACCCCCATTAATGGCACCTTCGGGACGCAGACCACGGTGGCCGTGCGCGCCTGGCAACAGGCCACCGGACAGTCTCGCACCGGCATCGTGACGCTGGGCACGCTGCTAGCGATTCCTGAGCTACCGGCCGTAATTCGACTAGGTGACGCCCTAGTACGGGGCGATCAGGTGCATGGCGGGGAAACAGCCGTACTCGCCCGCGTGGGTGAACCCCGATTCGCGCTGTTCTTGCAGCAGGATCAGGCCGCGCTGGTGCCGTTTGGGGCACAGGTTGAGGTGCGTTCCGGTGACCTGCTGTGGCCAGCCATCGTCGGCGACTCGCACGTAAATGATTTCGGGCAAGTCGAGATGGAACTTGCCGCCCCCGATGGCGGCCTGGTCTGCGGCGATGCCTGTGACACGTTAGCCGGTTCGGAGCGGCAGACTCTAATGTCGCAGGTGTTTGTGGTGCCTGCGGTCACCGGCCCCGGCGTGCCGGTCGCGGCCATCCGCACCGGGGGTGATGGTTCGCAGTTTGTGGAGCTATCCGATGGCAGTCGTGCGTCGGTTACGGTGCTTTCATCTGCCGATGGCCTGGCGGTGGTTGATGGCCTGACTGTGGGCACGCAGGTTGTGGTCATCTCCGCCCTTGACCAAGGTACTCCCGCCAGCGGGAGTGAGGGTGAGGAATGACCGCCGCTCCGCTAGCCGTTCGCGATCTTAGGTTTGCCTATCGGCGCGGCGCCGAGGAATTGTTTGACGGCCTGGATGCCAACTTCCCTGCCGGGGCCGTGACGGCGGTGACCGGCTCGTCTGGGCGAGGTAAGTCCACGCTGCTATACGTGGCCGGGCTGATGCTCAAACCCATCGGGGGCCAAGTGCTGATCGAGGGCCAACGCGCCGATGACCGACCCGATGTGCAGCGTTCCTGGCTGCGCGCCACCAAACTCGGATTTGTGTTCCAGGATGCGGTACTCGATCCGACGCGCACCGTACTCAACTCCGTCATCGAACCCGCGCTGTACGGGCGGGCCAAGCGCAAACGCCTTGTCTCCCGCGCCCAAGAGTTGCTTGACGATTTGGGCGTGGGACAGCGCTCGACGCACAAACCCGGCCAGATCAGCGGCGGACAGGCCCAACGGGTGGCCATTGCCCGCGCTCTTCTGACATCGCCGCCCGTGATTCTGGCCGACGAGCCAACCGGCAACCTCGATGCAGAGAACACTGACCTAGTGCTTGACGCCTTGCACGCGGCGGCCGCTGCCGGGCACACCGTGGTAATCGCCACTCACGACCCCACCGTGCTGAACCGCGCCGACAGGGTGGTGGCGTTGTGAGGCTAACGCAACTTTTGGCCGAGGCATGGCGTTCGGCCTGGGCCGCTAAAGTGCCCACAGCCCTGGTGGCAGTGCTGGTCGCGGCCATGTGCGTCACCACCGGATTAACGGCAGGGCGGGCCGCCGCCGCGCAAGCGCAGGTGGAGGCGCGCATGGAAGAGGCTGGCGCCCGCCACCTTTCCGTCGTTGACGCCCGAGACAACGGGTTCCTCACCACAGATGTGATAGCTCAGGTAGCTGGCCTATCAAACGTGGAGCGGGCCGTGGGCTTCAGTACCGCCTTTGATGCCGTGAATGCGGCCATCGGCCCCGGTGGGGAGCGCGTGCCCACTTGGACTGTTATTGGCGAGCTAGCCGACGCGGTAGAACTTACCTGGGGTCGCTGGCCCGAACCAGGTGAGGCCCTGGTTTCAGCCGTGGCGATGGTCGCGCTGGGCCTGGAATACCCCATTGGCGCGGTAGCGCACGCCACCGCCGGGCGGGGCATTTCGCTTCCCATCGTCGGGACGTTCACGGCTCGGGCACCTTTAACGCACCTCGACTCAGGCGTTGTGGTTCGCGCCGCGACCGACGTCATAGCCAGGCGTCTCGATGTGGTGTCTGCTACTGCCGCAGCGGCTCCGGTCACAACTACCGCCACCCTTGCGATATTGGCTCGCTCTGACCCGAATGATTTGTTAGTCACCTCGCCAGCCACGCTGGCCCAGATTCAGGCCGATGTGCTTGGTGATCTGGCCGAACACAATCAAGGACTCGTGTTGTTGACGTTGGCCGCGGGAGCTTTGCTCGTGGCGGTGGTCACCCTGGCCGACGTACTAGTGCGCCGAACTGAAATCGGCAGACGCCGCGCGCTGGGCGCACCCCGCTGGGCGTTGGTCTCGATGCTAATCGCCCGCGCAGTTATCGGCGGACTTCTCGGAGCGGGCATTGGCACGGCGGTTGCCATCGTTGCGATCTATCAGACCGGACAGACACCGGACCCAACCTTCACCGCCGCCACCGCCGTACTCGCGATCATCGCCACCATCGTGGCCACCTCGCTACCTGCGATGATGGCCGCTCATCAAGACCCAGTTCGTGTACTCAGAACCCCGTAGGGAAGCGTTAACGGGAGAACCAGAAGCTGGTGACGGCTAGCATTTCGCGGAGGTAGTTCACGGGCCAGGTGTACCAAACCGTTCGGGCGCCGATGTGGGTTACGTCGAGTTCGGCTTGCCGGGCGGTGCGTACCGCGCGGTATATGTGGAAGTCGTTGGTGACTAGTGTGGCGCGGAACCCGTTTGGGAATCGTTCTTCGAGGATTTCTCTGGCGAAAACCAGGTTCACGTAGGTGGAGGTTGATTGGTCTTCCAGCAGGATGCGTTCGCGAGGCATCCCGCGGCCTTCAAGGTATCGCGCCATCGCTTCGGCCTCGGTGATGGTGGCGCGGTTGCCCAGCCCGCCGGTGACGAGAATGTACGCTTCCGGGTTCTGCCTCCAAAATAGGAGCGCCTCGTCCAGACGGAAAGCGAGGGTGCGGCTGACCTGTTCGCCGCTTACTCCGGCCCCAAGAACTATCACCACATCCTCGGTGTGATCCGCGTTGCTGATGTTTCCATATATGGCCAGGAAAAGGGTGAAGGCGACCGGGATGAGGCACAGGCTCGCCGCGATGATGTGAATAATCTTAGGAATCCGGTTATAGAGCAGGGCGTAGACGATAAATCCGACCGCTATCACGGCTTGCAGCGTGAACCCGATTGTGGGGTTGGCCACACGAGACATGTAGACCACGTTGAACAGGAGTAGGCCACCGATGACGAAGAGGGCGACTCGGGGAATGTTGGTGTTCTTTTCCCGCTCGGCCGATTCTGGCAGGTTTGCGGCGAACTCCGAGGAGTGGTTCAAAGCCTCAGACATCAAGCAGAGCTTCATCCTGATTCTCGGTGGACGTCTGGGCTGCGGCTGCCTTGGCGGCGAAATGAGCGGCAGCGGCGCGGGTGCCATTGCGGGCCAACTTGCGGGCAAAGATCGCCAGGCCACCCGAGACCGCCGCGAAGGTGACCGCCTGCACAACCGTCACATCGTCGTCATCCAAGTCGATGGGGGCGGCGTTGCCCGTGGCCTTCTGCCAAATGGCGCCGATCACCTTCTGCACCACCCAGCCAGCCGCGAACGTGGCCAGCATCGTACCGACCTTCACGCCGAGAGTGTCATTGCCGTTCGCCATGCTTACCTCCAGTAATCGAAACTTAGGGATAACCGTACCGTGCCATGCGCTTGTTCGGTGGTTGAGCTGGCACCGAACGCGATAGACTCGCTGCCAATGACAGGGGAGCGCACCCGGCGCTGAGAGTGCAACGGCCACGATCCGAGTGGCCACCGCAGACCCTTGAACCTGATCCGGCTAATTACCGGCGGAGGAAGTCACCATGCAAACACGTCTGCGCGCCCTTGGTGGTGCAATCATTGCCATCGCTCTCACGGCCAGCCTCGCCAGTTGCGGCGATGAGGAGGCTAGCGGCCACGATGGCACCGTCACCCTGTTGACCCACAACTCCTGGGCCGTTTCCGAAGAGGTGCTGGCCGCCTTCGAGGCCGAATCCGGGTTCACCGTGCGGCACATCCCCCTTGGGAATGCCGCCGAACTCACTAACCAGATCGTACTCACCAAGGATGCCCCCCTCGGCGACGTCGTTTTCGGCATCGATAACACCTTCGCCTCCCGCGCCTTGGACGCCGGGGCGTTGCAAACGTTCATCCCAACGAACCTGTCCGCATCGGCTACCGGTTACGTACTCGACGAGGGCGCCCTGATCCCCGTCACCCGCGGGGATGTCTGCATCAACATCGATACCGCTTGGTTCGCTGAGCATGACCGAGCAGAGCCGCAACGGATCGCCGACCTGATCCGGCCCGAGTTCGCCGATCTAACGGTGGTACTCAACCCGGCCACCTCCTCGCCCGGCCTCGCCTTCTTCCTCGCCACCATCGATTTATTCGGGGAGCCGGCCGAGAGCGGCTGGATGCACTTCTGGATCGCTCTGGGGGATAACGGCGTGCGCGTGGCCGAATCGTGGAGTGCCGCCTACCGCACCGAGTTTTCTGGCTCCGGGGAGGGTGGCACGCGGCCCATCATCGTCTCTTATTCATCGTCGCCCGCCTTCACCCTTACCGATGATGGCCAGGCTACAACTACCCGCGCGCTGCTCGACGGCTGCTTCCGGCAGGTCGAATACGCCGGCATCCTCACCGGTGCGGGCAACGTCGAGGGCGCCCAGGCTCTGATTGAGTTCCTGGTGTCCCCAACCTTCCAGGCCGACATCCCCGGCCAGATGTGGGTGTACCCCATCGATGACGCGGTAGAGCTGCCCGCCGACTGGGCACGCTTCGGCCCTCTCGCCGACACGGTGTACGGCCCATCAGCCGCCGATATCGAGGCCAACCGTGACAACTGGATCGACCAATGGACACAGATCGTCCTCGATTAACGGTGGTTGAGCCTGCCAAAAGATCAAGACCACGTCATCCTGCGCGGAGCGAGGTACGAGCGGAGTCGCCGGACCCAGGGTTGATGGTTGCCGCTGGGTCTAGGCGCTGCGACTTTGCGCAGAGTGACGCGAGGGCGGGGCATTCGCGTCGGGTGGCAGGGAACGTGTTCGGCTGGAGCCTAACCATCGCGCTGCCGTTGTTGTTCCTGGGCGTGTTCTTCGCCTGGCCCGTCACTGCGTTAACCGCCCGTGGCTTTACCGGAGTTGAGGGTGGGATCGACCTCAGTGGTGTCGCAGAGGTGCTGACCAACCCGCGCACCTGGCGGCTGGTGCGGAACACGCTAGTACAGGCGGTAGCGGGCACCGGCGCCTCCGTGGTACTCGGCCTGCCCGTCGCCTACCTGCTGTATCGCACGCGATTTCGCGGGCGGGCGGCGCTGCGTGGGTTGGTCACCGTGCCATTCGTGCTGCCCACCGTGGTGGTGGGTGTCGCTTTCCAGGCGTTGTTGCGGCCCGATGGCTGGTTCGGTTTCCTGGGTTGGCAAGAAACCCTGCCCGCCGTCATTCTCGCCCTCGTCTTCTTTAACGTCTCGGTGGTGGTGCGCACCGTGGGTGGCCTGTGGGAACGGCTCGACCCTCGCGTCGAGCAGGCCGCCCGCGCCTTGGGCGCCTCACCCTGGCGCGCCTTTCGCACCATCACCCTGCCCGCCCTCACTCCCGCTATCGCCTCGGCCGCCGCCGTCGTGTTTTTGTTCTGCGCTACCGCCTTCGGCGTCGTCCTGGTACTTGGCGGCGCCGGATACAACACCGTCGAAACCGAAATCTTCCGCCGCACCACCCAATTTCTCGACCTGCGCACCGCCGCCGTGCTGTCCATCCTGCAACTGGCGGTGGTGGTTGCCGCGCTAATCGCCTCCGGACGCGCCCGCGCCAACCGCGAACGAGCGCTCCATCTGCAACACGAGGGCATCACCACACACTCCTGGTCCTACCGTTCTGGGGCCGATGTGGCTACCGCCGCCGCGACGCTGCTCATAGCGGGCGGGCTTATTTTGACCCCGCTCGCCGGACTCGTCTCCCGCTCGCTGCGCAACCCTGATGGCTCCTGGGGTCTACAGAACTACCGGGCGCTTGGCACCACCGGGCAAGGCAACGCCCTCGTGGTGACGGTATGGCAGGCGCTCGCCGCCTCGCTGCGCACCGCCGCCATCGCCACCATGATCGCCCTAACCATTGGCGGGATGATCGCGCTGGTGCTGTCCCGCCGACCCCGACGCCGAGCGGTTCGCCGTGCGTTGGGGCTGTTTGACGCCGTGGTAATGCTGCCGCTCGGGGTCTCCGCCGTTACCGTCGGCTTCGGATTCTTCATCACCCTAAACCGGCCACTCGGGCTGAACATCGACCTGCGCACCGCTGGCCTGTTGGTGCCTATCGCTCAGGCCGTCGTTGCTATTCCGCTTGTGGTGCGCACCATGTTGCCGGTGTTGCGCGCCATCGACCCGCGTCTGCGGGAGGCCGCCGCCACGCTCGGCGCGGCGCCGGGCCGGGTACTGCGGACGGTGGACTGGCCGTTGGCGTTACGTTCACTCGGTCTGGCGGCAGGGTTTGCCTTCGCGGTATCGCTCGGAGAGTTTGGCGCCACCGCATTCCTGGCCCGGCCTGATTCGGCGACGCTGCCCGTAGTGATCTTCCGACTGATCGGCAGGCCCGGCGCCGAGAACTACGGCATGGCGCTCGCGGCATCCGTGGTGTTGGCGGCGCTGACCGCTACCGTGATGATGCTGGCCGAACGCCTGCGCTCCCAAGCAGGAGAGTTCTAATGAATGACGCTATTACCTCACCCCTCCCCACGTCACCCACGTCACTCTGCGCATCCCCCCCTACGTCACTCTGCGCGAAGTCGCAGAGCCTAGAGATCAGCTCTAGCCTCACCCCCCCCGCGCAAGACAACAGCGGAAGTGGCCTGCACGTACGTAACGCAACCGTTCATTACGGCACCAAGGTTGCCGTTGATAACGTCTCTCTCGATGTTTTACCCGGAGAAATCGTCGCGCTGCTCGGGCCGTCGGGTTGCGGCAAGTCATCGCTGCTGCGGGCGATCGTCGGCCTAGAACCACTGGCATCGGGCAGCATCGCCTACGACAAGGCCGATCTTGCAGGGGTCCCCGTTCACAAGCGCGGCTTTGGCCTGCTGTTCCAAGATGGGCAATTGTTCCCCCATCGCGACGTGGCTCGCAACATCGCCTATGGCTTAGAAGGTGGCCAGATGCTAAAACCGGAGCGGGCGGCGCGGGTGGCGGAGTTGTTGGAGTTGGTGGGGTTGGTCGGGTTCGAGCGGCGTGCGGTGGCCACGCTGTCAGGCGGGGAGCGGCAACGCGTCGCCTTGGCTCGCTCGCTTGCGCCCCGTCCTCGGCTGCTGCTGCTCGATGAGCCTTTCTCCGCGCTCGACCGCGCCTTGCGCGAACGCCTGGCCGTCGAGGTGCGTGACATCCTGCGCGCCACCGGTACCACCGCAATCCTGGTCACCCACGATCACGACGAAGCACTCACGGTCGCCGACCGCATCGTCCTCATGAACGACGCTCGCTTAACCAACCCCGCAACCCACCCGATGAACCGGGAATTTGTAACTTCTGAAACGTTCCAGAAGTTACAGACATCCGGTTCGGCGTTGCCCAGGAGCGGGCGGGGGGACGAGATAAGCTGCTGCCCACACCGAGAGCAGGAGGGCTGATGGCGGTTACGCTTCGCGATGTGGCGGCGCGCGCTGGCGTGTCTTTCAAGACCGTCTCCAACGTCATAAATGATTACCCACACATTCGCCCGGCCACCAGGGAGCGGGTGGAGCAGGCCATCGCCGAACTTGGCTACACCACCAACATCGCCGCCCGAAACCTTCGCCGAGGTCGCACGGGGATGATTTCCCTGGCCGTGCCCGAGCTGCGGGTGTCGTATTTTGCCGAGTTGGCGGACTCGGTGATGCGCGCCGCCGAGGCCCGCGATCTGGCGTTGATGATCGAGCAGACCGGTTACTACGGTGAGCGCGAACCAGCGGTGTTGGGTTCGGCCATGCGCCGCTTCACTGATGGGCTGATCCTCGCCACCGTTGCCGCCGACCCGTATCACCACCCGGAGTTGAAGGTCAGCTACCCGCTGGTGCTGCTCGGGGATCGGATGGTCGAGGAGCAGATTGACCATGTAACGATGGCGAATGTCGAGGGGGCGAGGGCGGCCACCGAACACCTGCTTGCCATCGGCTGCCGCAACATCGCCGTACTCGGCGTGCATCCCGAGGAGGAACACGGCACGGCGGCGTTGCGGCTGGAGGGGTATCGGCAAGCGCTGGCTGCGGCCGGGATTGCGCCGCGTCGAGAGCTAGAGGGCGACGCCGACCGGTGGGTACGGGGCACCGGGGTGGCCGCCATGCGACAGGTACTCGATTCGGGGACGAAGGTGGATGGGGTGTTTGGCATGAACGACTCCTTGGCCCTCGGCGCCCTGCACGAGATTCAGTCGCGCGGGCTGCGGGTGCCCCAGGACGTAGCCTTGATCGGCTTCGACAACATAGACGCGGCCCAGTATTCGGGGCCGGGCTTGACCACCATCGATCCGAATCGCGATGAGATCGCTAACCGGGCCGTCGAGCTGCTGATGGCCCGCATTGATGGTGGGGAGGCACCTGCCGCCCGGTTCACGGCAAGTTTCACGCTAGTGCAACGCGAATCGACTAGCTGCCAAGCAAGCTCTTGACCGTTTCATTGCCATAAGTGCCGATTTGGGCAGCCATTCGCTCAATTCGTGCCCGTGTTAGCGCTAACACGAAACATGGTGTAGCGTGAGGAGCAACGTTATTACAACGTTGTAGATTGAGTGGCAAGCCCGATGAAGGGAGTGTCTGGTGGCGAACACATCGACCAGAGGCAGCGTGTGGCGACAGGCCATAGACCGCCGAGCGGTGCGCTCAACAGCGTGCCCGCGTGCGGACGCACAAGCTCAGGTGCGGTGCCGCTTGATCTGCGAATCATCATAAAACACACGACAGTTTGGAGAAACAATGTCAGCGACGACAACGAGGGGCGCCCCCTCTCGACACCGATGGCTCCCTCGATCCACTAAGGCGGCAATCGCCGCCGCAGCGGCCCTAACCTTGGCCTTCCCCGTAGCGGCGATGGCCGCTCCGGCTCCTACCGACGATCCGCTTCCCCCTCCAACCCCGAGCATCACATTCACCCCAGACTCCGGCCTCACCGCAGGCGGCACCTCCGTAACCGGCAACCTGCCAGACGTCACTTTTGTCAGCGCTGCCGCTGCGCCGATGCGCGTGTTCTTGCTTGACAGTGAAGGCAATGCCTGGTCATGGGGAAGGCAGGCGCGCGCTCCTCTCGGTCGCGACGACGCCTACCCTATGGGCACTCCTTGGCATCTGGCTATGCCGGAGGGCGTTCGGTTTGTTGAGCTTTCATCCCTTGAAAACCACTCATTAGCGTTGGACACAGAGGGCCGCGTGTGGGTCTGGGGTTCCAACACAAACGGGCGCCTTGGTACCGGTGGCCCTAACAGCCCTGATGTCGGTGTACCGACCTTGCTCACTTTGCCAGGCAATGCAGTAGCTGCAGCGGTTACCGCTGGTTCCGCATCATCGTTCGTGATTACCACGGATGGCCACGTTTACAGTTTTGGCAGCAACTCATTTGGGCAGCTCGGCAACGGCAACCGTATCGATCAGCGCACTCCGGTTCGGATGCTGCTCCCTGAAGGAGTTCAGGCGCAGAGCGTCGTTTCGGCGACTGAAATCGTCGGCGTGCTGACTACCTGCGGACGGATCTTCACCGCCGGTGGAATAGTTGCTACTGATGGCACGCAGCGCATCGCCGCAGAAACTCCGCTGGAAACTACCCTGCCAGGAGGTGCAGAGGCAGTTGATCTGGCCGCTGGTGTCGGTGTCTTCTTCGCTATCGGCGACGACGGCGTGGTGTACTCCTGGGGCGAAGGCGGCAATGGGCGCCTTGGTCAAGACACGGGGGTAGGCACAGGCTTTGGCCTTAACCGAGCCAACCCGGCCCCAGTCGCGCTACCAGGCACGGTTACCCCTTACCGGGTTATTTCCTCAAACGTTGGCGGCTTCGTACTCGACACGGATGGTCACCTCTGGTCATGGGGCCAAGCAAACAACAGCGCGGTACTTGGCACTGGCGACATGGTCAACCAGGGAGCCCCCGTGCCGGTTGTGTTGCCTTCCGGCGTAACTGTCGCCACCCTCAACGTCAGCAACTGGACTGCTGTTGCCATCACTGATGACGGCAGCCTTCTGGGTTGGGGCGGGGGCCAAACCTTGTTCGGTACCGCTACCGGTAGCATGCAACCAACCCCGACACCAATCGACTTCGAGCTTCCTCTCCCGGTTGTGACCGAGGTGCTGTTTGGTACCACGCCAGGTGTAAACCTGGTTTCGGACGCAACCGGCTGGACAGTTGACACTCCGGCGCTCTCCGCTGGCACGGTTGATGTGACCATTACCTGGACCGTGGGTGGTCAGAGTCGCACCATCGTGATCGAGGATGGTTTTACATTCGAGTTGCCGTCGATTACTGGTGGTTCGGTTGTGATTGAGGGCGCTGCGGTTGTTGGTGGGACGTTGACGGCTATGGCCGATGATTTCGTTCCGGCTGCTGCGGTGGTCACTTTCCAGTGGCTCGCTGATGACGAGCCGATCACTGGTGCTACTGGTGCCACGCTTGATCTGACTGCCGGAATGCTTGGTGATGTCATCACTGTTGTCGCGACCGCGACGCATACTGGCTACCAGTCCAAGTCGGTTACTTCTGATCCGGTTACTGTCGTGGAGGGCACCTTCACTGGTGGTACGGCCACGATCACCGGTAGCCCGGTTGTTGGCCAGACACTGAGTGTTTCGGCTACGGGATTTGTGCCGAGTACGGATGATGTTGTCTTCGCTTGGTACGTTGATGGTGATCCAGTTGGTACTGGTTCGACGTTGGCATTGACTGCCGCGATGGTCGGCTATGAGGTCACGGCTACGGCAACCGCAAGCCTTGCTGGGTTCACTTCTCGTACCGTTACGTCCGATCCAGAGACTGTCGTGGAGGGCACCTTTACTGGTGGTACGGCCACGATCACCGGTAGCCCGGTTGTTGGTGGGACGTTGACTGTTTCGGCTTCGGGGTTTGACCCGGTGCCAGGGGATGTTGTGTTCCAGTGGTATGCCGATGGTGTGGCGATCACTGGTGCTACCGAGGCCACGCTTGATCTGACCTATGGGATGGTCGGTGATGTGATTACGGTTACCGCGACTGCGAGTCTTGCTGGGTTCACTTCTCGTACGGTTACTTCCGATCCGGTGACTGTGGTTGCAGCTGGTTTCACTGGTGGTACGGCCGCGATTACCGGGGAGCCTGTTGTTGGTGGGACGTTGACTGTTTCGGCTACTGGGTTTGTCCCGGAGCCGGGGGATGTTGTGTTCCAGTGGTATGCCGATGGTGTGGCGATCACTGGTGCTACCGAGGCCACGCTTGATCTGACCGCTGGGATGGTCGGTGATGTGATTACGGTTACCGCGACTGCGAGTCTTGCTGGGTTCACTTCTCGTACCGTTACTTCTGCGCCGGTTACCGTAGTAGCAGTCCCACAAGCATCCCCGTCGCCGACACCGACGGAAACGGTACCTCCTACTCCTGTTCCTACTCCAACAGAGACTCCGGGTGCGCCTACCCCAACCCCGACGCCGCCAGCGCATGATGATTGGGAGTGTCCGACGACGGCTGCGTTTGTGGATGTTCCGGTTGGTTCGCAGTTCCATTGTTATATCGAGTGGCTTGCGTTGACTGGTATTACTACTGGTTGGGTGTTGGAGACTCATGCTGAGTTCCGTCCGATGTTGAACATCGAACGTCAAGCAATGTCTGCGTTCTTGTACCGTGGTTTGGCTGAGGAGGGTGTGTTCACGGCTCCTGGTGTCCCAACGTTCGTGGACAAGAATCCTGGGGATACGTTCTTCCGTCATGTGGAGTGGATGGCTGATACTGGTATTACCAGGGGTTGGGAGATGCCTGATGGTGGTTTGGAGTATCGTCCGCTTGCTGGGGTAGAGCGTCAGGCTATGGCCGCGTTCATCTACCGCGCCGCAGGCTCACCGGACTTTACCGCTCCTACTACGCCTTCGTTCCGTGATGTGCCCGCGTCTTCGCCGTTCTTCCTTGAGATTGAGTGGATGGCTCAGACAGGTATCACTGTTGGCTGGCAGTACGACGACTACCGCCTGTTCCGTCCCTCGGACAACGTAGAACGCCAGGCTATGGCTGCGTTCTTGTATCGTGCGTTCAACAATGAGGGTGGTCACTTGGACGACACTCACCTCACCCGCCCCTAGCGCCAACACCATCGGACACAGGGTGGTTTCGACACGGCCCTAGCGGGCCTACTCAACCACCTGTGACTGTCATCCTGCGCGCAGTGAGCGAAGCGAGCGTAGTCGCAGGACCCAGACCCAGGCAGTAACGCTTGGCCTGGGTTCTGCGACTCGCTTCGCTCGCGCAGAATGACGCGGGATCGGTGGTTGAGTTCGGCAATCCGCCCTGTTTTCGGCAATGCGCATTGCCGAAAACAGGGCGGATTGCCGAACTCAGCGGGGTTTGGGCACAGGGCAGGAAGGGAAGGTGGGGAATTCTGGGGTTGTGGGCGGGGAGTTGGTTTCTAGGGTCGGTGGGTGGTTGCGTCTCCGCGCGGCGCGAATTGGCTGCTCACTGCTGTAACCTGCCCGTTACCGAGAGCGTCGGCTCGGGCCAGATCTTCGGGCGATTCGCGCCAGTGTTAGCGCTAACACGAACTCGGGTGTATTGTTGGTATCAACGTTCCTACAACGTTGTAGATGAGGCGCAAGCCTCAACGGAGGGAGTGTCAAGTGTCGAAGACATCGACCGTTGACGTCGCGCGACGGGAGGCCCGAGTGGGCCTGCCCGACTCGCTCAGCGGCATGCCTAGCGAGGTGCGCAAGCACAAGCCGGGCAATGCCATAAAACGGCTCTTCTTCTCACGGAAGGCCGCGCCCTACCTATTCATCGCCCCCTTCATCATCAGCTTCCTGCTGTTCTGGGCGGCACCCATCACCCGCTCCGTCATGATGAGCTTCGAACATCGCATCCCCGGCTACACCGAGTTCGTCGGCTTCGAGAACTATGAGCGGATGTTTGGCGACCGTCTCTTTTGGCTGGCCGTGAACAACTCACTGCGTTACATGCTGCTCACCCTCGTGATCCTGGTGCCGATCCCCCTGGCTCTCGCGGTGATGATTAACTCCAAGCTTGGCTCGCGAAAGGTCAAGGCATTCTTCAAAACCGCGATGTTCCTGCCCGCCCTCACCTCTGTGGTGGTGGCCGGTATCGTCTTCCGGCTGATCTTCTCCGAGGGCAGCAACGCGCTGATGAACCAGGTGATCGGGCTATTCGGCATAGAGCCAAACCGGTGGTTGCGCAACGATCTGACCGGCCTGATGGTGCTGTTACTCCTGGCGTTCTGGCGCTGGGCGGGCGTGAACCTGATGTACTTCCTGGCCGCCTTGCAGCAGGTGCCTGACGAACTCTATGAAGCCGCCGCCATCGACGGCGCCTCAAAGTGGCGAACCTTCTGGTCCATCACACTGCCATCCATCAAACCCACCATCCTCTTCGTGGTGACCATCTCGGTATTCGGCGGCCTGTCGATGTTCGTCGAGTCGTTCATGCTGTGGGGAGCTACCTCTCCACAAAACATCGGCCTGACCATCGTCGGCTACCTCTACCGCCTGGGCATTGACCGCGGCGACTGGGGCTACGCCTCCGCCGTCGGGGTGGTGCTGCTGGTGCTGGTGCTGGCGATAAACCTGGCCCAGTTGACCATCTCCGGATTCTTCCGAAAGGAGAAGCGGTGATGAGCGTCAAAACTACCGGTCCCGCCGTCGGCACCTGGGCTGCCAACGACCGCATCGAGCAGGAACTCCGTAAGGACAATCCGGGCCGCAACAAACGCACCCGCTCCCTGCTGATCGTCACGGCCCTGATCGTGATCGCCCTGGTCACCCTGATCCCCTTCTGGGCCATCTTCATCGGCTCATTCCAGGACGGCCCGGCGCTGATGCGTCACGGCCTGAACTTGGGTATCGACCTGAACGAAGCGCACGTAGACAACTACGTGATGCTGTTCACCGACTCGGGCAACTACTTCCGCTGGTTCTTCAACTCGGTGGCGATCACCTCCATCCAGGTGACGCTCACCTTGCTAATCAGCTCGTTTGTCGCCTACGGGTTCGCCATGTACGAATTCCGGTTCAAGGCCACCTTCACCGTGCTGGTGCTGCTGCTGATGACCGTCCCCTTCGAGATGGTGATGCTGCCTCTGTTCTTGCAGATGAGCGACTTTGGCCTGTTGAACAACTACGCGGGCGTGTTCCTGCCGTTCATCGCCTCGGCCATGACCATCTTCTTCTTCCGGCAATACCTAACGGGAATCCCGAAGGATTTGTTGGAGGCCGGTCGCATTGACGGCGTCAGCGAGTTTGGCATCTTCTTCCGCATCGTGTTGCCGCTGATGAAGCCGGCGATGGCCGCTATGGCGATCCTCAACGGCATGGCCGCCTGGAACAACATGCTCTGGCCGCTGCTGGTGCTGCGCTCGCCGCAAATGCAAACCCTGCCCATTGGCCTAAACAGCCTGCTCACCCCCTACGGAAACAACTACGACTTGCTCATCGTCGGTGCCCTGTTCTCACTGGTGCCGGTGCTGATCTTGTTCTTCGTGTTCCAGAAGCACTTCATCTCCGGCATGACCGCCGGGGCCGTGAAGGGTTGACGGATGCGTCTTCACCCCAAGGGACGCACACCCCGTGCGTCCCATCCCCCTCGATCCTTGGAATGATCCAGGATCGCCCCACATAGGAGAAGTAACCTGATGAAGAATCGCTTCAAGATTGCCGCCACGGCGGCCCTAGCCGCGATGCTGCTTGTAGCTTGCGGCAACGGAGACAACGGTAACGGTGGCAACGACGCCGGCACTGACAACGGCGGTAATGGTGGCGACACCAGCGGCCTGATCGGCGGCGACCGTGATGAGGTAGACCAGGGCGCGGGCGACGACGCGACCGTGTTGCAGTTCCTCACCTTCGTGGGCATGCACGCCACCTTCATGGAGGAGATGGCCTACCACTGGAACGAACTCAACCCCGACCGGCAGATCATCCTCGAATCCCGCCAACTTGGCTGGGCCGACATGCACACCGACGCCCTGCTCGCCATCGAGACCGGCATCGACATCCCGGACATCATTGACATTGAGATCGGTCGGTTCTCCGACTTCGTGCGCGGCGCTCACGGCCTATACGACCTGACTCCATACGCGGCTCCCTTCCGGGCCGATCTGGTCGAGGCTCGCCTTGAGCTGTACACCCGCAACGGCCAGCTCTTCGGCGCGCCCACCCACGTTGGTGCCACCCTGGCGTTCTACAACGTGCCGCTGCTTGAAGAGGCCGACATCGACTGGCAGAGCATTGCCACCTGGGATGACTTCGAGGCTGCCGGCATCGCGTTTGCCGAAGCTACCGGCAACTGCTTCGGTACCGCCGACACCTCCGCCTCTTGGCAAACCCACTTGCTGGTTGCCCAGCATGGCGGCGACTATGTTGCAGCCGATGGCACGCTGACCATGACCTCTGACGCGGTTGTGGCCGCGGTGGAGACGCAGCAGCGCCTGGCCGCCTCTGGCGCCCAGTGCCCCATTCCCGGTGGCCAGCCTGACAACACCGAGGCGTTCGGCGCCATTAACAACGGCGACTTTGCCGCTCTAATCATGCCGATGTGGTACATGAGCCGCTTCCTGGACCAGATGCCCGAACTCTCCGGCCAGATCGCCATCGCCGCCCCGCCGCAGCTGCCCAACGGCGCGGTCGCCACCGTTGGTGGTGGTGGTACCGGTACCGCCGTCTCGGCCGCCTCGGAACACCGCGAGTTGGCGGCCGAATTCGTGGCCTTCGCAAAGCTCTCTCCGCTGGCTAACGTGCGCGTCTGGGAGGTACTCGGATTCGACCCGGTGAACACCGCCGTATGGACCGACACCGCCGTGACGCACAACCCGGACATCGTGTTCAACCAGTACTTCTACAACAACGCCTTCGACGCCCTGAACCCGATTGCCGACTCGATTGGTCTGTTGGAGTCGCAGAAGTCGGACGCCTGGCCGATCATCAACCAGCTGTTCACCACCGAGACGCTGATTAACGTGCTGGAAGACGGCATGGATGTCCGGGCGGCCCTGGAGCAGACTCAGGGTGACCTGGACAACCAGCTGCGCAACTAGTTGATTGATCTCAGCTCCGCGTCTCATGTTCTCGTCATCCTGCGCGGAGCGAGGAACGAGCGGAGTCGCAGGACCCAGCAAAGACTCACTTTCTCTGGGTCCTGCGACTTCGCGCAGCATCGTGAATGCGATCTCCCTCCCCCTCCCTAACTTTTCTAGGAGCAGTAAGTGCTTTCTGCGAAGATCAGCCTCGATCCGGCGTTTGTTGTCGGCCCGGTTAGGCCCCGCACGTTCGGCTCGTTCGTCGAACACCTGGGCCGGTGCGTTTACACCGGCATTCATGATCCCGGTCACCCCAGCGCCGATGAGGATGGCTTCCGCGGTGACGTCATTGATCTCGTCAAAGAAATGGGAGTCACCACCGTGCGCTATCCGGGGGGCAATTTTGTCTCCGGCTACCGCTGGGAGGATGGCATTGGGCCGGTAGAGCAGCGCCCGGTGCGCCTTGATTTGGCCTGGCACTCCTCCGACCCGAACTGGGTTGGGGTGGACGAGTTTGTTCGGTGGTGTCGCAAGGCCGGGGTGGAGCCGATGATGGCGGTCAACCTCGGGACGCGTGGGGTGCAGGAGGCACTTGACCTGCTGGAATACTGCAACGTCACGGGTGGCACTTATCTGTCTGATTTGCGGCGGGCCAATGGCGCTGAGGAGCCGCATAACATTCGCATGTGGTGCTTGGGCAATGAAATGGATGGTCCGTGGCAGATCGGTCACAAGACCGCCGAGGAGTATGCCCGGCTGGCCACCGAGACCGCTCGTGCCATGCGGATGATCGACCCGGACCTTGAACTCATCGTCTGTGGCTCGTCCAACTCGGAGATGGCGACCTTCGGCGCGTGGGAACACATCACGCTCACGGAGTCCTATGAGCAGGCCGACTATGTCTCGGCGCATGTGTACTACTGGGAGGATGAGGGCGATCTGGCTTCCTTCCTGGCCTCGGCGGTGAACATGGATCGCTTCATCGACTCGGTAGCCGCCACCGCCGACGCCGTGCGCGCGGCAGGCAAGCACAGCAAGCGCATTCACATCTCCTTCGATGAATGGAACGTCTGGTATCAGCGTCGGGCCGAGAGCCGCCCGCCATCTGGTGACGATTGGCCGGTTGCGCCGGTGCTGCTGGAAGACAAGTACAACGTGGCCGACGCCGTGGTGGTCGGCAATTGTCTGATTTCGTTGCTGCGGCACACCGACCGCGTACACGCGGCCTCACAGGCCCAGCTGGTCAACGTGATCGCCCCAATCATGACCGAACCGGGCGGACGTTCCTGGCGGCAGACCACCTTCCACCCCTTCGCGCTCACGGCTCGCCACGCCAAGGGTGAGGTGCTATGCCTGGCTATTGACTCGCCGCTGGCGGAGACGAAGAAGTATGGCGAGGTGCCGGTACTCGATGCGGTGGCCACGCACGATGCGGCGACCGGCGAGGTCGCAGTGTTCGCGGTGAACCGCTCGCTGGACTCCGAGCTGATGCTTACCGCTCCGCTGCGGGCCTTTCCCGGTCGGCGCGTGGTCGAGGCGGTCACGCTGCATAACCCCGACCACACCTGGGCGGCGACAGCCGACGACGCCACCTCCGTGCTACCCCAATCCAACAACACGGCCCAGGTCTCGCCAGTAGGCGACCTAACCGTCACCCTTCCCCCCGTTTCCTGGACCATGCTCCGCCTGACGGGTGGTTGAGTAGGGAGCGTAGCGGCCGTGTCGAAACCACCTATCCCCAGTTTGTAGGTGGTTTCGACACGTCGCTCGTACCTCGCTCCTACTCAACCACCCGAGGCCCGAGGGTTGAGCAGGCTTGCCCGGCCCGCCCCGAGGTGTCGAGAGAATCTCCTCTTTTCTGGCCTGCGGGGTGACAAGTCGAGGCGCTCGCAGGGTGACAATCCACTACGCTGACGGAAGATGTATGCGTTGAACAGCATCATCGGCCCGGTAACAGGCTCGGCGACCTGTGGATCGCGCAGCGCTCCCCGCGCCTCTAAGACCGCCGCGCCCAGTTGGCCGCTAACCCGCTACCGTCGCGATCAAGATGGCATATG
Source organism: Promicromonosporaceae bacterium (assembly GCA_009780755.1). Lineage (GTDB taxonomy): Bacteria > Actinomycetota > Actinomycetes > Actinomycetales > Cellulomonadaceae > Xylanimonas. The sequence goes on from WQZL01000005.1 coordinate 21,865, forward strand.
GGTGATACCCGCCAGCCTTCTCGGGCCATGACATGCAGCAGCTGAGCGGTATGGCTTGCGCACGGCTCACTGCCGACGTTCAGGGGCCGCAAGGCGTCAGCCAAGTAAAGCTTTGCGGATGCGTTTTTCGCTGATGGGGCCGTCGGTGCCTAGTTGTTGAGCAAAGAGGGAGACCCGGAGTTCTTCGAGTTGCCAGCGCACCTCGACCAGTGCGGCGGCGCGAGTTGGGTCGGGGCGGCCTGTCGCATAGGCGGCGCGCGATGCGTTGTACGCCTGCTCCACATCGTGGATGCGCCAGGCCAGCTCGGCGTCGCGGTGGGGGTTAGTTTGCGCTTTTTCTAGCCGGTGCGACGCTGCCCGCAGGTAACGCACCAGGTGAGGCAGGCGCTGCGGCGGAGTGTCGGTGATGAAACCGTCGTAGATCAAGGAAGCCGCATGTTCGCGAATGTCTTGCAGCACGTTTAGTAGCGCCAGCGATGTGGTAGCCCGAATCTCGCCCTCCAACGTTCGATACGCGGCGAGCGCGGCCACCACATGCCCGGCGGTGCGGTATGTCTCGTCTTCCAAATGCTGTCGCACATACGCCTTCGCGGTGTCGTAGGCGCTGGCGTCGCAGACGGTGGCGGCGTCTAGGCTCTGCGCTGCGTGGTCCGCGACGGGGCGGGCGGGGTTGGCGCTCCCAGGCGGAGAGGAGGGCAAGGCATCCGGGGTGGTGAGCGCGGTGACGGCGGCCAGCTGCAAGGCTTCGACCAGTGCGGAGGTGTTTCGGTAGGGGCTTGAGGCGAGGGTGAGCGCCTGCTGGCCGCTCCAGCGGGAGGTGATACGGGCATCGGCCAGACGGTTCTCGGCCAGCAGCAGTCGCCGCACCCCGAGCGGGTGCGCCAGGTCGCGGTCGGCGGGGGTTGCCAGAATGCGTAAGGCAACCTTCGCCCCCGCCTCGACAACGAGCGCCGGATAGCCGCGAACCACGGTTCCGCCGCCCACATCGGTAGACACCGACTCCGGTATTTCTCCCCCTGGCAAGGCCGAAGGCCAAGTGGTGAGGTTGAACTGTTCAGCAACCCCCACGTCATTCTGCGCGGAGTGAGCGTTAGCGAACGCAGTCGCAGAACCTAGACCCGGGCGGGAACCGTCAACACTAGGTTCTGCGACTCGCTCCGCTCGCGCAGAATGACGTGGGGAGATTGGCGGGGGCTTGGCGGCGGCGCGGGCCTCGTCTAGCGCTACTCCCACCGCGCCCTTGACGGCCGCGCGCACCGCGTCCTCGGCCTTGGCGGCCAGGCGGCGCTGGAGGGCGAGGAGGTCTTTGGACTCGTCGATGGTGGATTCTGCGCTTTGCTGCGCGCCCGCAGAATGACGAGGGGTGGTGGTTTGGTTTGCATCCGTGGAATGACGGGGGGTGGTGGTTTGCGCGCCTGCAGAATGGTGATGAGGGGCAGCCTGTTTCGCATTTGTGAGCTGGTAGGAGGGGCTAGTGTCTACCCGGAAGGTGATTCGTAGATGAGCGGGGAGGCGTTCGGCGCGAGCCTCATCCCAGGCGGCATCGGGGATGATGACCTCACGTAGCGCGCGCACGGCCCGCGTGAACGAGGCGTGGAACGGCTCGGCCATATCCCCGGCACGGGCCATATCCGCCCACGCGGGAGTATGCGCTCGCAGCCATGTGGCCACCTCGGCCCCCACATCGGGCGCGGGCACTAGTTGCACCCGCACCGCCTTCGGCAGCGATTTGATGGTGGCGACGCACAGCTCATCTAGCATTCCCGGCACCATCCAGTCGAAACCAGAGGGCATCAGACGCGGCAACACGGCCAGGGGAATGTGCACGGTAACGCCGTCGGCGGCCTCGCCAGGCGAGAATTGGTACGTTAGCGGCAACGTCACATCCCCCTGCGTCCAGGTGGGCGGGAACCCGGCCTCGTCGGCAGCCGTCGCCTCGGCATCCACCAGGTCAGCCAGCCGGAATGTCAGCAGATCGGGGGTGTTGCGGCGGGCCTTACCCCACCACTTATCGAAGTGAGCGCGAGAAACAATGGACTCGGGCAGCCGCTCGTCATAGAACGCGAAGAGATCGTCCTCCGAGGCGACCAGCCCACGTTGTCTGGTTCGGGCCTCCACCTGTTCGGCCTCGGCCAGCAAGGCCAGGTTCTCGGCGTAGAACCGGTGGTGCGTAGTCCACTCGCCAAGCACTAGCGCATGTCGAATGAACATCTCCCGCGCCGCCTCGGCATCCACCTTCGCGTACAGCACGGGTCGGTCAGCAACGACGGGCACGCCATACAGCAGCACCTTCTCCCGCGCCATCGCCGCGCCCTGCTTTGTTGACCAATGCGGGTTCGAGTAGGTGCGCTTCGCCAGCTCCCCGGCCAACGCTTCGACCCACTCCGGCTGAATGCGGGCCACATCGCGGCCCCACAGCCGCGATGTCTCTACCAACTCGCCCGCCATCACCCAAGCGGGCGGCTTCTTCGACAGCGGCGAGCCAGGGAAGATCGCAAACCTGGCCCCCCGCGCCCCCAAATACTCGTTGCGGGCGCGTTTGGCCTGCTGCCTAAGCGCTCTGGCCCGGGCTTCGCCGCTCAGATGCGCCACCGAAGATGCCTTGACCTGGCCGGTCTCCTGCATGCCGATCTGGGAAAGCAGCCCAGCCAGCAGCGCGCGGTGAATGATGTCATCATCCCACCGCCGTCGAAACTGCCCGGCGACAGGGTTGCCATCTCCGTTATCCTGCGCAGAACGAAGTGGAGTCGCCGGACCCAGGCTAGCCGGGTGACCCTTTGAGTCTAGGTTCTGCGACTGCGCTCGTTCCTCGCTTCGCGCAGAATGACTGGGGTGAGGTGGGGTCACCAGTTCGGCAGTTTGCCCCCGGCGGGCGAGGTCTATGTCAAGCTCGCGGGACATCTCCCGCAGCTGCGCCACTACGTCCTGCCACTCGCGCACCCGAAGAAAGTTCAGATGCTCGGCCTTACACATGCGCCGAAACGCCGAGCCGCTGCGCGCCTTCTGCTCCGCTCGCAGGTACTCCCACAGGTTCAGATAGCTCAGGAAGTCTGATGTTGGATCGACGAAGCGTGAATGTAGTTGATCGGCCCGCTCCCGGAACTCGGCCGGGCGCTCGCGGACATCTTGCACGGACAGCGCGGCGGCGATGATCGACACCGCGTGCGCGGCCCCGAGTTTCGCGCCCTCTAGGATCATCCGGGCCAGGCGCGGGTCCATTGGGAGGCGTGCGAGCTTACGGCCAACTACGGTCAGGCGAGTGGTGGTGGTGGTCGAGGTCTTCTCCTCGTCATTCTGCGCGGAGCTTGGTGGGGTCCCCGCAGAGTGACGTTTATTAGTCGCATGAACCGTTTCTAGGGCGCCCAGCTCACGGAGCAGAATCACGCCATCGCGAACGGCGCGGACGTCGGGTGGATCGACAAATGGGAAGCGCGCTACCTCATCGGGCGAGTCAACCAC
>WQZL01000006.1 GCA_009780755.1 Promicromonosporaceae bacterium
ATTTCGCTGAGTCATTCTGGTTGGGGACCTTGCGGGCACCTTGGCTACAACTTCCAGGTGTTCGCCGGACTGAGCGCGGGTAGCGCGGTAAATTGGCGCACCGGTGCGGCTGGCGTGGTGGGGCAGATGAGTTCCAACACTGGTCATCGCCAGGGTGTACTTGACTCGACGGTCTCGCAGATGGGCTTCGGTTCTACGGCCCGCTTTTTCGCCATCGGTGGCTCTAACCTGAACCGTACTCCTGTCATCGAGACGATCGCTTTCCCGGCAGCTGGGTATTTCCCAATCGAGTTAAGCACTCCGCCTTCTTGGGTGATTCCGGGTTCGAGCGCGTGGCCATTGCCGGCACATGCGGCGTTGACGCTGTGGTCGTTTACGCGAGTTAACCTTGTTTCGGCAGACGCGCAGGTTTCGATTACTCGAAATGGCCAGAACTTCGCCCACGAGATGGTGCCTGCCACGACCGGTCGGGCCAATACCGTCCAGTGGACAATGAACCTGCCAACCCCCACCGGACCGGATGGCGTTGACGTCTACCGGGTGCGTATCAACGGCATCTCCCCGGCAGCCGACTATGAGGTTCGGGTATTTCGGGCGACGGCCATCACCGGCGGTACTGCGACCATCAGCGGCACTCCGCGTTTGGGGCAGACGCTGGCGGCTGCCGCTTCAGGCTTCAACCCGACGCCGGACGGTGTGACTTTCCAGTGGCTTCGCAACGGAGTGGTCGCTTCGGAGGGCGCCACTCGTACGTTGACGGCAGCCGATGTTGGGCAGCAGATTACGGTGCAGGCCACGGCTACCCTCGCTGGATTCACCCAACGTCAGGTTGTGTCCAACGCGGTGACTGTTCAGCCCGGTACCATCACCGGCGGTACCGTCACGATTTCCGGTGAGAACACGGTTGGCTCCCTGCTGACGGTTTCGTTGGCGGGGATGACCCCCATGCCGAGTGGTGGGCAGATTTCTTGGCAGTGGTTGCGTGACGGGACTCCGATTACCGGGGCAACCGGTACGCAATATCGTCTGACGGCGGCAGATGCAGGACGTACCATCACCGCTCGCGCTAGCGTGAATATCCCGGGCTATACCGCAGTGACTCGCACCTCGGCTGGTCTGCTAGTGATGCCAGCGCCGTCCCCGTCTCCGACGCCAGGTGTTCCATCTCCGCAGCCGACGCCGACGCCGCCGGGGTCTGGGTGGGAGTGTCCGGCTACATCGTCGTTTACAGATGTTGTGGCCGGTTCACAGTTCCACTGTTACATCGCGTGGCTGGCTGCTACCGAGATCACTACCGGCTGGCCTGACCACACATTCCGTCCGGGGGCGAATGTAGAGCGGCAGGCGATGGCCGCGTTCCTCTACCGGGGCTTGGCTGATTCGGACGGGTTTACGACGCCTGGTGTGCCGAGGTTTGCAGATAAGCCGATCAGCGGCGCGTTCTTCCGTCAGGTTGAGTGGCTGGCCGGTACCGGCATAACCACGGGTTGGAATATGGGCACGCACCAGGAATTCCGCCCAGGGGCACACGTGGAACGGCAGGCGATGGCCGCATTCTTGTTCCGCGCTGCCGGTTCGCCGAGGTTTACGCCGCCTGCAACGGCGACTTTCCAGGATGTGCCGGTTGGCGCGCCCTTCTTCCGGGAGATTGAGTGGTTGTATTCCACGAATATCACTACTGGCTGGCATATGGGCACTCACCAGGAGTTTCGCCCAAGTGCGAACGTTGAGCGGCAGGCGATGGCCGCGTTCTTGTATCGGGCATTCAATAATGGGCATCTTCCTGACGCCCACCTGAACCGGCCCTGAGCCCACTGCCGCTGGTTGAGTAGGGCGTGGAGCGACCGTCTCGAATCCAAGTCTTGGTTTCGAACACGGCCGTAAGCGGCCTGCTCAACCAGCGGGAACCGTGCCCCTCTTCAAATTGCCAAACGATGACCCGGTGGATTACCGGTATGTTGGCCAGGCGGGGTACCATCAACGTTGCCGTAGAACGGCCGCGGGTTTGTAGTGCCCAGGGGAGGAGCCTCTGGCGCGCCGCGCAACTAGTTTCAAGGAGAGCCATGCCGCTCGCAGCTGATGTAAAGAAGGCGATCATCGCCGAGTACGCCACCACGCCGGGTGACACCGGCTCGCCCGAGGTGCAGATCGCGCTGCTCACCCAGCGCATCAAGGACCTGACCGAACACTTCAAGGAACACAAGCACGACCATCACTCGCGTCGTGGCCTGCTGCTGCTCGTCGGTCAGCGCCGCCGTCTGCTCGACTACCTAGCCAAGATCGACATCGAACGCTACCGCGCGCTGATCGCTCGCCTCGGCATTCGTCGCTAACACCCCGAAGTCCCGAGACTCGCGTCGGACGCGAGATTTTCGGATATTCCTGGTTTCAACACGGGCCTGGTGGCTTCGCTCAACCATTGGAGCGCCCGCCATCGTTAGAAAAGCGACAACAAACACACCAAATCGGCCCGGTCTCCCCAGTGGAGCCGGGCCGCTCTGGTGAGATGTACCCAGGGTCGCCGCGTCGGCCCGCAACACAACAAGAAAACACTTGCGCCGCACCTGGACCACGGTCCTCGGTAGTGGCTTCCCGATGTCGCACAAGCGCTCGGTGGGCCTCGATCGAAGACCGCCAGGATTGGCGCTCCGCAACAGATAAGGAGGGCACCCGTGGAGGGTCCCGAAATCCAGTTCGCCGAAGCCACCATCGACAATGGCCGCTTCGGCACCCGCACCATCCGCTTCGAGACCGGTCGCCTCGCACGTCAGGCCGCCGGCTGCGTTACCGCCTACCTCGACGACGAGACCATGCTGCTTTCCGCCACCACGGCGGGCAAGACGCCCAAGGATCAGTTCGACTTCTTCCCATTGACCGTCGATGTTGAAGAGCGGATGTACGCCGCCGGGCGTATTCCCGGTTCGTTCTTCCGTCGCGAGGGCCGTCCATCCACCGATGCGATCTTGGCCTGTCGCCTGATCGACCGCCCGCTGCGCCCCCTATTCGTCAAGGGTCTGCGCAACGAGGTGCAGGTAGTCGTGACCGTCATGGCCATTCACCCGGATGAGGCTTACGACGTGCTGGCAATCAATGCCGCGTCGCTATCCACGCAGATTTCCGGCCTGCCGTTCTCCGGCCCGGTTTCCGCCGTGCGCGTCGCCCTGATTGACGACCAGTGGGTGGCGTTCCCCAAGTTCTCCGAAAAGGAGCGCGCCGTCTTCGAGATGGTTGTGGCCGGTCGCGTTGTTGGCGACGATGTCGCCATCGCCATGATTGAGGCCGAGGCCACCGACGACTCCTGGAAGCTCATCAAGAACCGCGGCGCCACCGCCCCCACCGAAGAGGTAGTGGCCCAGGGCATCGAGGCGAGCAAGCCCTTCTTGAAGGTACTGTGCGAGGCGCAGGCCGCGCTCGCCGCGCAGGCCGCCAAGGAGGTTCAGGTTTACCCGCTGTTCCCGGACTACCAGGAAGACGCCTATGCCGCCGTCGAGGCCGCCGCTATGGGCGCGGGCGTATCTGAGGCGCTGACCATTGCCGACAAGCAGGATCGCGAAAACCGCCTGGACGAGATCAAGGCCACCGTGATGGACTCGCTCGCCGCCGACTTTGAGGGTCGGGAGAAGGAGCTGAGCGCCGCCTACAAGTCCGTGCAGAAGAAGGTTATGCGCCGCCGCGTGCTGACCGATGGCATTCGCATGGACGGTCGTGGTCTGGCGGACATTCGTACCTTAAGCGCCGAGGTTGAGGTGCTGCCGCGGGTGCACGGCTCAGCCATCTTCGAGCGGGGCGAAACCCAAATCCTGGGGGTGACCACGCTGAACATGCTGCGCATGGAGCAGCAGATCGACTCGCTCGGCCCGGTCGTCAAGAAGCGCTACATGCACAACTACAACTTCCCGCCCTACTCGACCGGCGAGACCGGTCGCGTCGGCAGCCCCAAGCGCCGCGAGATCGGCCACGGCGCGCTCGCCGAGCGGGCGCTCGTACCGGTGCTGCCCGCCCGCGAGGAGTTCCCTTACGCCATCCGTCAGGTCTCTGAGGCCCTGGGTTCCAACGGTTCCACCTCAATGGGTTCGGTCTGTGCCTCCACGTTGGCCATGCTCAACGCCGGTGTGCCGCTGCGCGCCCCAGTGGCCGGTATCGCGATGGGCTTGATTTCGGACGAGGTTGACGGGGAGACCCGCTACGCCGCTCTTACCGACATCTTGGGCGCCGAGGATGCCCTCGGTGACATGGACTTTAAGGTGGCTGGCACCGCCGAGTTCATTACCGCGATCCAGCTCGACACCAAGCTCGACGGTATCCCCTCCGATGTACTTGACGGCGCGCTAAAGCAGGCTCACGACGCTCGTCTGACCATCCTGGAGGTGCTAAACGAGGCCATCGACGCGCCCGACGAGATGAGTCCTTACGCCCCGCGCGTCATCTCCGTCAGGGTGCCGGTGGATAAGATCGGGGAGGTCATCGGCCCCAAGGGCAAGATGATTAACCAGATTCAGGAGGACACCGGCGCTGACATCTCCATTGAGGACGATGGCACCGTGTACATCGGCGCCACCGACGGTCCGTCGGCCGAGGCCGCGCGTGCGGCGATCAACGCGATTGCCAACCCGCATGTGCCTGAGGTGGGCGAACGTTTCGTGGGAACCGTCGTTAAGTGCATGCCGTTCGGCGCTTTCGTCTCGCTCTCGCCGGGCAAGGATGGTCTGCTGCACGTCTCGCAGATTCGCAAGCTCGTAGGCGGCAAGCGCGTCGAGAACGTCGAGGATGTGCTTTCCATCGGTCAAAAGATTCAGGTGGAGATCGGAGAGATCGACCCGCGCGGCAAGATTTCGCTGTCTGCCGTGGTTGAGGAGGAGGCGTCAGCCGAGCCTGCCGAAACCACGCCGGAGGTTGCCGCCGAAACCACCACGGAGGACTGACCCCCATGCCTTGGAGCCTTCCGCTCGTCGCTAGCGGCGAGTCGGGGGCCGAACTGACCGCCGGGCAGGATGGAGCGACCATTCGCCGCTCTGTCCTGCCCGGCGGCGTCCGCGTACTCACCGAACACATGCCGGGCCAGCGCTCGGCAACCGTGGGCGCCTGGGTCGGGGTCGGCTCCCGTGATGAAACTGATGGCCACTTCGGCTCGACACACTTCCTGGAGCATCTGCTGTTTAAGGGCACCGCGCGACGCTCCGCGATGGACATAGCCGAGGCATTCGACGCCGTTGGCGGCGAGGCCAACGCGGGCACCGGCAAGGAACACACCGTGTACTACGCTCGCGTACTCGACACGGACTCGCCGATGGCCATAGACGTGATCTCCGACATGATTACCTCCGCCCGCCTGGATGCGGACGAGTTGGAGACCGAGCGCGGCGTCATCCTCGAAGAACTCGCCATGAACGACGATGACCCCTCTGACGTGGTGCATGAGGAGTTCGCGCAAACCGTGCTGGGTAAGCACCCGCTCGGACGGCCCATCGGCGGCACCCCCGAGGCGATCAAGGCTGTACCGCGCGATGCCGTCTGGGAACATTACCGGTGGCACTACCGCCCCGAGACCCTGGTATTCGCGGCAGCCGGCGGTGTGGATCACGAGACCGTTGTCTCGCAGGTGTTGGCCGGGCTGTCGCAGGGTGGCTGGGACTTAACCGGCGACGTGGCGCCCCGCGAGCGGCGTTCCGTGATGGCCGAGTCGAACGGCGTGCCCACCTCCCCGCAACGCAAGACGGTGCGGCGTGATGTGGAACAGGGCAACATCATCATCGGCTCGACCGGCCTGACAGCCACCGACGACCGACGCTTTGCGTTATCCGTGCTGAACGCGGTACTCGGCGGCGGGATGAGTTCACGACTGTTCCAGGAGATTCGCGAGAAGCGCGGCCTGGCCTACTCGACCTACTCGTACGCCGCCAGTCACGGCGGTCTGGGCACGTTCGGCCTATACGCAGGTTGTGCGCCGGGCAAGGTCACACAAGTCGAGGAACTGCTGCACGGCGAACTCGACCGCCTGGCCGCCGAGGGCATCACCGAGGCCGAGCTGACGCGCTCCATCGGACAGCTGTCCGGCGGGCTGGTGCTGGGCTTAGAGGATTCCGGCTCCCGCATGAGCCGTCTCGGCAAGGGCGAACTGGTCTTCGGCGAAATCCTCTCCCTAGAGGAATCCTTGGAGCGCATCGCCGCCGTCACCCTCGCCGACGTGCAAGAACTAGCCACCGACCTGGCCACCCGCCCCCGCACAGTAGTCCGCGTCGGCCCCTTCGACGACTAACCACCGCACTCCGTCACCCTGCGGCCGACGGAATCGGAGCGCAGGATCTCCCGGCCTAACCACGGAGAGATCCATCCTGCGCCTCCGCTCATTTCTCGCTACACGCAGCGATGACGGGCGCTAGAAAATGGGCGTCGGCTGCCTTTGTGAAGGTGGCTGGCGTCCATTTCGTTTTCCCGTCGGATAGCGGAAGGTCTGCGCCGAACACCGTCTGAAGCAGATACTTGGAAAGCTCCAGCGCGTCATGGACTTTGATCGTGTGCACTCCGTCGCGCACGGCAAGCCCATCGGCAATGATCCTCTTCGCGTCAAAATACATTCTGGCCTGCGGTTCGTATTCGGCATCCGGGTCGTAGCAAACCTCACCTCGCAGGTGAGAGTTGACCACCATCTCGGCTCCACAACCGCCATCAAGGGGCGCGAACATCACATAGTCGAGATAATCGAGCGGTTCGCCCAGCGGCGCAAAACCGATGGCCTCCCGGTGGAGGCCATCGCGTCGCAGCCGCGCGGTGGATTTCACCCAGCCGTCGGCGCGAATCAGCGCGTAGTTGGGTAGCGTTGTGCTGTGTATCAGGTAGACGGGGTCGTTTACGCGCGCGGTTGGCGTTGTGAGCAGCGGCATCACGTCGAAGCCGGGGGAGTGAACTGACACCTGCCGCCCGTGGGCGGATTCGTACCGGATGAAATCCTGCATCTGCGCGGGGGCGCCGCTGGCGAGTGGGTTAACCGTGAGGGCATAGCAACCAGTCGGTGACGGCCCCGCGATGAAGCCCGTGAGCGAAGTGTCCGCCTTCAGCAGCGAGTGTTCGGACGGCGCAGCAAGTGGGGCATCCTCGCGCCAATCAACGGGCAGCAACTTGAACTTCACGCCCGCACTTTACCCGCCTGTCATCCACTCGTCTTGGCACGGGTCGGCAGTTTCACATCGATTCGGCACTTTAAACTGCCGAATCGACGTGAAACTGCCGACCCGTCACCATGCGGCTTAGTAGGGTAGCCAGTATGACGAATCGAATCCGGGTGGCGGTGTTGGGGGCGGCAGGGCGCATGGGCGTCACCACCTGTGCCGCTGTCGAGGCCGCGCCCGATCTAGAGCTGGTGGCCCGCGTCGAGGTGGGCGAGGATGTGGCCGCCGCCTGCCTCGCGGCTGGCGCGCAGGTGGCCGTCGACTTCACGGTGCCCGGCGTAACGGAGGTTAACGTCCATGCGTTGATCGATGCGGGTGTCCATGTCGTCGTCGGGGCGACGGGATGGACGGAGGAGGCGTTGGAACGGGTCGAAAAGCACCTTGCACTCCTGGCGGCTGAGCAGAACCGGGTGATTGAGCCTGTCGAAACCACCCCAACGGGCGCAAGTGGTTTCGACACGGCCGCAAGCGGCCTACTCAACCACCCGAATGTACTCATTGCCCCGAACTTCTCGCTCTCGGCGGTGCTGGCGATGCGGTTCGCGGCGCAGGCGGCTCGGTTTTTCGAGAGCGCCGAGGTGATCGAACTGCATCACCCGAACAAAGTGGATGCCCCCTCAGGCACGGCCCGGCACACGGCGGCGGCCATTGCGGCGGCGCGCGCCAAAGCCGGAATGACGCCAATGCCGGACGCCACCGAGACGGGTTGGGAGGCCCGCGGCGCCGACGTGGACGGCGTGCGCGTTCACGCGGTGCGGCTGCGTGGGCTGGTGGCCCACGAGGAAATCCTGCTCGGCAACCCCGGCGAGCAGCTAACCATCCGCCAGGACTCCTTTGATCGGGAATCTTTTATGCCTGGCGTGCTGCTGGCCATTCGCCAGATCGCCACCCGTCCCGGCCTCACCATCGGCCTAGAACACCTGCTCGATCTTTAGGTAGCGCGCTCCAGGCCGAGATGCTCGACAAAGGGGTCGAAATCCTGGTCAATGTATAGCAGCGGCAGGCCATGTGAGATGCAGTACGACGCGATCAACACGTCGTTCGCCTTACGAATGGTTATGCCCCGCTTACGAAGTAGGCGATACCGACCGGCTGCGATGGCCGCGGACTCAGTGCCGACTAACTCGACGCGGGCCTACCAGGTGACAAATAGGCATTCGTGAGCCTGGATTTCGGCCGGGGTTGCGTCATGGGGGAGGTGATGACCGAAGCGCACGCCGCCCGGCAGTTCATAGACGCCCTGATGGTCTTGGTTGCGCTGCGCCACCAGGTTGCGATAGCCGTGGCATTCGCGGGGGCAGGGACCAGGAAATTCCTCGCCCTCGGCGAGTTCCCAAACACCGACCCAGCAGGGGGAGTTCAGGCCCGCCTCAAGGGTGCGGGGCATTGGGCAACCGCCGGTCAGCGCCGCCCAATAATCCTCATACGTGGAGCCAGGCGGCAGCAGGCCGTGGCGGATTAGACAGGCTTCTACGCTGTCGTTTTCTGGGTTGTGCGCCATCGTCTCATAGAGCCAGGTGATGACGCCGCCTCCATAGCGATCCTCGCAGTCACCAACCAGCGCGATGTACGTCTCCATGTCGCCAACAGCATCTTGTGGCCAGGTGACTGTGCCATCGACGCCTACGGGTCCGCCGATGCTTACAAAGCACTCGCGGGTTTTGGCGGTGGCTTCCTGCACTTCGGCCGGGGTGACTACGCCATCGGCCAGGATTGCTCGGATAAAGTCCGATTCCGTCTCGGCGTACATGAGTTCAAAGGTCAGCGCCCAGGGATGATCCGGGTCGATGTTCGGGCCACCGCTATCAGAGCCGCTGGCAGCGTCGTATCCATTGCTACACCCAGCCACGACCAGCCCAACCGTCAGGGCAGCAAGTAATCGACGGCGCATGAGGAACCTCCAAGAGTTGACCGTAGCTATACCGTAATTATGTCATGGCTTGATCGAGTCGGAGGCGTCTGGGTTCGGGCTTTAGGTTGTGGCGAAAAGGTCTGTTTCCTTGGAGATTTCAGCATCGGTGTCGTGGCGTGGCGGCACCCAGCGAGTGGCGGTTAACGCCAGGCCGGTCACGAGCAGCGCCGCTGTGAGCAGGAACGGGTATGTGCGGTTCATGCCCGAAAGCCAGCCCGCAATCCAGCCGAACGGAGCTGCTGCCAGCATGATCGTTACGCGCTGCAAGGCCATCACCCGGGAGCGTTCGGCCTGATCGACGTGTAGGGCCATCAGCGATTCGGAAAGCATAAACAACATGCCCGTGCCGAAGGAGTCGAGCAGTAAACAGACGCCAAGCAACACGAATGTGTTCGGCGAGATGCCGCCGTAATACTCAGGGACAGCTAGCAGCACTAGTTGGCCCACTAGGTAGACGCTAAAGCCGAGCAGCACCGGGCGTTTTAAGTCAACGGTCGTGGTCAGGCGCGGGATAATGGTGAAGAAGAACGCCATCGACAGCAGCGAGCGAACCATCTGGAAGAACGGCACCACCTCTTCGGGCACGCCCACTCGCTCGGTGACGATGACCGGCCAGAAGAAGGTGTTTACCAAGAACACCGCTGCCACCAGCGCGGCGATGACCAGCGCAAGCACGCGTCCGCGCGATTGAAGTACGCCTCGTAGCGCGCCGCGATAACCGCCAAGCAGCGTGATGAAGGATTCGTTGCGGGTTTCGGCCATGCGGATGCGACCGCGGGCGGTTTCGGTTGACCAGAAGTACAGCCAGATGATTTTGATGGTCATCACCACGGCGGCGTTGACCATCAAGATGCGCCCGGCGTGTTCCATGCCGAGGCGGGAGACCAGCACGGCGGCGATGGGGGCGAATAGGGCCGAGCAGTCGGCGGCAACGCGCACCAGGGAGTAAATGCGGGTGAGCTTGCCGCGCTCGGCATCCTCGACCATCAGGCAGTCCCAAGAGTTTGCGGTAACTTGCGTGGCGCCATTGATGACGGAGGCGGCCAGGAAGAACCAGAAATTCTGCGAGACGGCCCACAGAATTGACGGGATTACCCAGGCGACCACATCGAACACGGCTGTGGTGACGCGGCGACCAAGCTTGTCGGTGATGATGCCGCCAGCCAGGCCGAAGAACACCTGGGCAACCATGTTGATGGTCGCGAGCAGGCCGATCTGCGCGTCCTGCAAGCCGACGGCCAGCATATACAGCGACAGCAGCGGCATAACTAGGGCCATCGACAGGCCCCACAGCGGCTCGGTCCAGACGGCGGCGCGCGGATTGCCTCGCAGGGTTGCTAGGGAGCGCCACAGAGACTCATGAGGCGTGCGCTCAGGAGCTGAAACGTCGGCATCAGACAAGTTCACCGCAGCATTCTTCCAGCATCTTGGTAAATACCAACCATCGTGGCGTCGCTTTGAGCGTTTCCAACGAAACTGCGTCGTCCACAGGCAGCCAAACCCGAGGTTGTCCACAGATGACAGAGCCATCCCCTCCACGGGCGAGCCGTTCGGCCTAGCGTGAAGCACCTCGGCAAACGAGTACACATCAGCACATCAGGAAGGAGTGATACTATGGCTTGGCAGATCAACTCCGATCTGATCGAGGATTGGTTGAGCAGCCTCGATCCGAAGTCGTTCGACCGAGTGAATGCGGCACTGATTGTCCTCAGCGAGATTGGACCTGGCCTGGGCCGTCCGCTTGTGGACTCGGTGAAGTGCTCACGTCACCGCAACATGAAGGAACTGCGGCCAGGTTCTGCCGGAGGCAGCAAGGTGCGCATCCTATTCGCCTTTGATCCAGCTCGGCAGGCGATCCTGTTGGTGGCTGGAGATAAGGCCGGACGTTGGCAACGTTGGTATCAGCAGATGATTCCGCTGGCCGACGACAGGTATGACGAACACCTAGAGACGCTGTAGGAAGGCGGTGCATGATGGCTAGGACGCTGGAAGAGCTTTGGGAGAAGCGCCCGCCGAACTGGGAGGCGGTCGCAAAGGAGAAGGAGCGGCTGCTTGCGCGGCAACAGGCGTACCAACTCAACGAACTGCGTCGCCGCAATGGTCTGACTCAAAAGGCGGTGGCCAAGCTGATGAGGGTGGGCCAGAATCGCGTCTCACAGATCGAGTCAAGCGGCGCTGAACGTACTCGCCTGGACACCCTGCGTCGTTACGCGGAAGCTCTCGGCGGCGAACTCCAGGTCACGATCAACCTTGGCGACGAAAGCATCCGCATCGCCTAACGGCATAGGGCGCCAGATCCGTCAGTTAGCCGGTGTCGCCACCTGGTAGTCGTGGACACCGATGGCTGCAAAGTGTTGCCGGGGCAACTCAGGCGGCGTCGATGAGGTCTCTGATTACCTGGACAATGTCAGAGTGGCGGGCAGCTGCCAATCGATCCAGTTTTGCCTGTCGCGCAGAGTCTAAGCCAATGATCGTCGCCATTGTGGCCTGTCGAAGTTGGGCGAGAAACGCGTGTATGTCTTCGCCGGTCGCGAGTTCAGCATCGCCATACTCTGCTTCGGCAGCCTCAAACATCGCGTCAAGCTCTGCGCCAGAGATCACGCGACCATCACTGGTTACAACATCAGCAGTCATCATTTCAATCCTAACTCGATCAGTACGTTTCTGGTGGCTCTCATCGCATGGAAGATGAACCAAGACTCGACGCCAGGCATGCGGTTGCCTATCCATTGCAGGAGTTGACCTGCTTGATTCAACCCGACCCCAACGTGTTCAAGCGGATCGGTACCAAGGCGAACCCTGATCGTGATTGCCCCAAGCACGGCGGCCTCCACATCTGGTAGGGATAGGTCTGGATGCCGTTCGAAGACTCTCGGGTGAACGATTATGGACATGTATTGCACGGTAGCTTTCGGCCGCAGCATGGTGGTTGCCTGATAGGCAAGCCTGTGGATACAACCAGCTTGTCGTCGCCTGTGGATAGGCAACAACGTTGGTACGGTTGACCCCATGGTCTTAGCGTCCGACTCTGCGCGTCCGTTTGGTTCTGTTGTCACCGCGATGGTGACGCCCATGACCTCCGATGGGATGGTGAATGTTGAGGCAGGCGCCCGGCTCGCCCGCTGGCTGGTTGCCCAGGGTTGCGATGGCATCCTCGTTAATGGCACCACCGGCGAAGCCCCCACCACCCACTCGCCAGAGAAAGCCGAGCTGGTCGCCGCCGTGGTCGAAGCCGTGGGCGACCAGGTAGCCGTCGTGGCCGGGGCCGGCTCAAATGACACTCTGCACGCCGCCCGCATGGCCACTCAGGCCGCCGAGGCGGGCGCCGACGGCATCCTCATCGTCACCCCCTACTACTCGCGACCCTCGCAAGAGGGCCTGGTCACCCACATCGAGGCCGTGGCCGATGCGGGCGGCAAGCCCGTCATGGTCTACGACGTGCCCAGTCGCACCGGCATCCGCATTAAGACCACCGCCTACGAGCGCCTCGCCCAACATCCCCTCATCGTCGCCAACAAGGATGCCACCGGAGACGTAGCCGCCGCCGCCGCGCTCATCGAGAATACGGGTTTGGCCTGGTATTCCGGCGATGATGGCCTGTTGCTGCCCTTCCTTGCTCATGGCGGCGCGGGCATTGTCTCCGTCGTCACTCATGCCGTAGCCCCCCACTTCCGCCGAGCCGTTGACGCCTGGGACGCAGGCGATCATGCCGCTGCCCTGGCCGCCATGCGCCAAGCCATCCCCGCCATTCAAGCTCTCAACGGTGACGGAATGCAGGCCGTCATGGCCAAGGCCGCCGCCGAAGCCCTCGGCGCCATTGAGGGCCGCTGGGTGCGCGGCCCCCTCATCGCCGCCTCCGATGAGGAGGCCGCTGCCGTGCGCGCCGCCCTGGCGGCCTCCGGCTGCGTTGGCGTTAACGGCTTGCTGACTTAACCACCGCGAACTAGACCGTTACCCGAACCGCCGACTGGAGCCTTTGATGACCGACCCCAGCCTTGACATTGCCACCCCGCCCCCGCCGCCGCTGCCTGATGGCACGCTCCGCATCGTGGCCCTCGGTGGTCTTGGTGAGATTGGCCGCAACATGGCCGTACTCGAATACGCCGGACGTCTGCTCATCATCGACTGCGGCGTCCTCTTCCCCGAGGATAACCAGCCGGGCGTAGACCTGATCTTGCCCGATTTCGACTACATCGCTGATCGCCTTGGTGACGTCGAGGCCATCGTGCTTACCCACGGCCATGAAGATCACATTGGCGCCGTGCCTTACCTGCTGCGGCTGCGTGAGGATATTCCGCTGATCGGCTCGCAGCTCACCCTCGCTTTCATCGAGGCGAAACTCAAGGAACATCGCATCACACCCATCACCTACGCGGTTAAGGAGGGGCAGGTAGAGCAGCTCGGCAAATTCGGGTGCGAATTCGTCGCCGTAAACCACTCCATCCCCGATGCGCTGGCCGTCGCCGTCACCACCCCGGCGGGCACGGTGCTGCACACTGGCGACTTCAAGATGGATCAGCTGCCGCTAGACGGGCGCATCACCGATCTGCGGGCATTTGCCCGGCTGGGGGAGCGCGGCGTCGATCTATTCATGGTGGATTCCACCAACGCCGAAGTACCCGGCTTCGTCACTCCCGAGGCCGAGATCGGCCCCGTACTCGACTCGGTATTCGCCCGCGCCGAAAAGCGAATCATCGTCGCCTCCTTCGCTTCCCATGTTCACCGCGTGCAGCAGGTACTCAACTCCGCCCACGCCTACGGCCGCCGCGTCGCCTTTGTGGGCCGGTCGATGGTGCGGAACATGGCCATCGCCGCCGAACTTGGCTACCTGGACGTGCCCGAGGGGGTACTGGTCGAGATGAAGGCCGCCAAGGATTTACCCGACGATGAGGTGGTCTACATGTCTACCGGTTCCCAGGGCGAACCGATGGCCGCCCTCTCCCGGATGGCGAACGGCGACCATTCCGTCAAGGTCGGTCCCGGAGATACCGTCATCCTTGCCTCGTCCCTGATTCCTGGCAACGAGAACTCCGTATTCCGGGTTATCAATGGCCTCACCCGCCTTGGCGCCCGCGTTGTGCACAGCGGCAACGCGAAGGTACACGTCTCCGGCCACGCCTCGGCAGGCGAGCTGCTGTACTGCTACAACGTGCTTCGCCCCAAGAACGTGATGCCCGTGCACGGGGAGGTGCGGCACCTAGTGGCAAACGCGGCGCTCGCGGTGCGCACGGGTGTACCCGCCGAGAACGTGGTACTCGCCGAGGACGGCGTGGTGGTGGACTTAGCCGACGGAGTGGCCCGCGTGGTTGGCGCCGTGCCCTGCGGATACGTGTATGTCGATGGATCATCTGTGGGTGAAATCACCGACGCCGAACTTAAAGATCGTCGCATTCTTGGAGAGGAGGGCTTCATCTCGGTATTCGCCGTGGTGGACGCCGAGACGGGCAAAGTGCTAGCCGGGCCGAAGTTGTTGGCCCGCGGCATGGCCGAGGATGACGCCGTACTCGACCAGATTCAGCCCGAACTTATCACCGCTCTCGAAGAGGCGATCAAGAACGGCACCACCGGTACCCACGACTTGCAACAGGTGATGCGCCGGGTGGTGGGCCAGTGGGCGGGCCGCAAGCTCCGCCGCCGCCCGATGATCGTCCCGGTGATCGCCAAGGCGTAACCGCCTCATCAGCGCTCCGGTCGTGCCAAAGTGCTGGGGCCGTGCCCTGTAGCGCACGACTGCTCCCAAACGGCACGACTGGAAGGGTTAGGCTTCATTCGTGACCGTTAACCCCCGCGTGGCGCTTGTGACCTGCGCCGACCTGCCTGCGCTCAGCCCCGACGACAAGCCGCTCATCGGTGCCCTGGCAGAACGTGGCATCGAGGCGATACCCGCCATCTGGAATGACGCCGAGATCGACTGGGCCGCGTTCGATCTGGCCGTGGTGCGTTCCACCTGGGACTACGCGCAACGGCGGCCTGAGTTTGTTGACTGGGCCAAGTCCGTGCCTCGGCTAGCAAATCCGGCGGAGGTGGTGGAGTGGAACACCGATAAGTCGTACTTGCGGGCCTTGGAGGCGGCGGGTGTGCCGGTGATTCCTACGGTGTGGCTCGATCCGGCTCGGCATTTCTCCAAGCGGGCCGTGCATACCCGGATGCCAGCCCACGGCGACTTCGTGGTCAAGCCCGTTGTCGCATCGAGGGTCAAAGATGCCGGACGGTACCAGCCGGTGGATGTGCAGTCGCGGATCAAGGCGATCCAACATGTGATGAGGCTGCTGGATTCGCAGCGCTGGGTGATGCTTCAGCCTTACGTCTCTTCGGTGGACAAGGCAGGGGAGATATCGCTGGTCTACGTAAATGGTGAATTCCAGCACGCCGCCAGCAAGGGGACGCTGCTGACCGGCCCAGCTCCTACCGTCGGCCTGGGACTGTACCGACCGCTGGAAGAGGTGCGCCCCGTTGAACCTACCTTGGCGCAACGGGAGGTTGCGGGGCGGGCGCTTGATGTTGTAACCGCCGAGCTTGGTCTGACCGAATCGTTGCTGTACGCGCGGGTCGATCTGGTCACCGGCAAGGACGGACCGCTGGTTATTGAGTTGGAGCTAACCGAACCTTCCCTGTGGTTCGCCTACTCCGGCGGCGTTCCAACGCTGGCCAACTTCGCCAACGCCATCGCGACACGGGTAGGTATCCCTGGAAGCAGGTCGTCAAATGCGACATTTCGGTGACATGTGGATGTATACTTCCGGTCAAACCGCACTTCAAGCCGATAAATCCTTGTCAGGCTAGGGCTTGCGGGTGATGGTGCCAGCAAGGCTTCATTTCGAATCAGGAGAAACAATAATGCGTCGGTTGATGCTGCGATCTATTGGTGTGGCGGGGTTGTCTGCGGTCCTGGCCTTCGGTGCAGTTGTCCCTGCCGCTGTGGCTGACCTTGGTAGCACGAGCGAATACACGGCGGAGACCGGCAGTTTCGTAGACGTGCCTGCCGACAGTCAGTTTCGCGCCTATATTACATGGCTAGCGGAACAGGGGATCAGCACTGGTTGGGATGATGGTACCTTCCGGCCAACCGCATCTGTGGAGCGGCAGGCAATGGCCGCCTTCCTGTATCGTGGCATGGCTGAGGTAGGGGCGTTTACGGCCCCCGGTCAGGCTAGGTTCATCGACAAGCCGCTGACATCACCATTCTTCCGCCACGTGGAGTGGCTGGCCATGACTGGCATCACCACCGGTTGGCCTGACAACACGTTCCGTCCAGTCCAAAGTGTCGAGCGGCAGGCGATGGCCGCGTTCTTGTATCGGGCGGCTGGGTCGCCATCATTTACTACGCCGTCGGTGGCTCGTTTCATTGACGTCCCGGTGGGAGCCCCCTTCTTCCACGAAATCGAATGGTTAGCCTCCACCGGTATCACGACGGGCTGGCCTGACCGCACCTTCCGGCCAACCCAGAACGTCGAGCGGCAGGCTATGGCGGCCTTCCTCTGTCGGGCCAACGGCCAGGGGCTATTCGGGCAAACCCAGACCTGTCCGGTTCAGGCGCCCGTCCGGCCGGGGATTCCTGACCCAACGCCGACGGGCGCCCCTGGGCAGCCGACGCCGCCTGGGATCGGTGAATTCTCCGGCGGCTCGGTCTCGATCTCGGGAAGCGCAACCGTTGGCTTAATGTTGGCCGCTACTCACTCGGGCTTCCAGCCGGAGCCGACCGATGTGGCCTGGCAATGGCTTCGCGATGGCGTGGCAATCTCCGGTGCGACCAACAATACCTATCTACTTACGCCAGCTGACAGCGGTCGGCGAGTTTCAGTGCAAGTAACGGCTTCAGGGCAAGGCTTGACACCCACGTCACGCACGTCCGAGGAAAAAGTAGTTCAGGGTCGAATAAGCCTGGACATCAATGTCGTTGGGGATAGGACAGTTGGATCAACATTAACGGCTGTACCCGTTAGGATCTCGCCAACCCCAGATCATATATTCTTCGAATGGAGCCGTGACGACGGTGAAGTGATTGCAACCGGACCAACCCTTTTACTGACGGACGCTGATGCCGGATCTAGTATTTGGCTGATTACGGTTGTTCGGCGAGCCGGATACACGACGGTAATCAGTCGCAGGTCGGTCGGAATAATACCGGCTACCGTTGCGCAGATGCAGGCCGCGGAGCAGGAGATTTATGTTCAGACAAACCAGTTCCGAGGAGAGAATGATCGGACGCAGTTAACCTGGAACGAAGACTTGGCGGTAGCCGCTCGTATTCACGCCAGGGCAATGCATGACCGCAACTGTCTCTGGCATTTCGGGTTCAACGGGCAAGGGGGCGGTAACGGTGCTGGTGGCTTCATGTTGTCCCTCCAACGTAGTCATGACTTCGTGGATGGGTGGGCGAATTCGCCAGGCCATCGGAGCAACATGCTTCGTTCGGAACACATGGTGATAGGTGTCGGCGTGTATAACGGTCCCAGCGGAACCTTCGCGTACCAGATCATGGCTGTAGAAGCTACCCCGCAATCCACATGGCCACACCAGCCGGGTACCCCCGGCCTTGATGCACTCGGACCGCAGCGATGCTGGGGCAGGAGTAACTGACACGGTAGAGAAACCCATACGCGACAGGGGTTTTCATCATCTGGAGTGTATGGAGGCGAGTGACGGTAGCTCATGCTAGGTGGTCGTCACCGCAAACACCCTGGTCTGATAGGAGCAGCTGATGAACGTCCATGATGGAATGAAACGCTTCAACGTGCCGGGCGTTAGCGTGACCTACTTCGCGGGCGACCTGATCCGCTGGAGCAAGCACTATGGCACGCTTGAAGCGGGCGCGAGCAGGCAGGTAGACGATAACTCCATCTTTCACGCCTGCTCAATCAGCAAAATGGTGACCACCCTGTGCGTTCTTCGGCTGGCCCAGGACGGCCTACTGGATCTGCACCGAGACGTAAACGACTATCTCACGTCTTGGCAGATTCCGGATGGCGCGTTCACGAAGACGAAAAAGGTTACTCTCGCCAACCTACTTGCCCATCAGGGAGGATTCCGCGATGGCGAAGGCAGCTTCGGGCCGTTGGCAAATGGCGACAGCGCCCCTGCCCCCATCGACATCCTTATCGGAGCCACGCCCTACCACCCAGAACCGGCGAGAGTCGAATACGAGCCAGAGACGGACTGCGAGTATTCTGACCTCGGTTATTGCGTCATCGCTCAGGTACTTGGCGATGTGCTGGGTGAAACCGTCCCGCAGCTCGCGGCACGATTGGTGTTCAACCCCCTGGGGCTTACCCGCACGTTCTTTTGGGGAGCGAGCGGCGATCCGCACCTAGAGACGCGCATCCTCGACTGCGCCTGCGGACACGACAACGATGGACGCGTAGTCGATGGAATCAGGGCAATCTACCCGAATACCGAGGGGGCATCGCTGTGGACAACAACTCGTGACCTGGCTCAGATCGTGATTGATCTTCTAAAGGCGTATCACGGAGACGACGGAGCGATTCTGGATGCGGCGAGCGCGCGGTTCATGCTCTCGCCATACGGCTGCGACGTTGGGCAGGGGGTGGGAGTGTTCCTTGATCGCGATGAGGCTGGTCGGCCCTTCTTCTTCTCCCAGGGCTGGGGCATCGGTATGCAGTGCAAGCTGCGTGCCTACTACCAGCAGCGAGACGGCGTGGTGGTCATGACCAACTCCGAACCGGGGGTGGCGCAAGACGAATCCCTGGTGGGCGAGATCATCCGTCAGGTGAGTGCGGGACACCGCCTGTAGGCGGATAGGGGCGAGGGGCTGTTCTGCGGCAGTCCGAGGCGGGGGCAAGGGTGGGCAATCGTTGAAAACGCGCCAGTTTCCGTTCGTTGTGCGCCAGTTCATGAAAACGGACATCTAGGTCAGCTACGCTGGAACCGGTTCCACGGAATCGGTTCCACGATTGGGGTGGACTCCGTAGCGCTACTGTTCTTGCAAAAAGGATGACCAGATGACCACCATCAAGATCCGCGACGTCGCAGCGTTGGCTGGCGTCTCGGTGGGTACCGCCTCGCGCGTGCTTTCGGGTCACTCCTCCACCTCGCCGGAATCTCGCCGCAAGGTCACTGAAGCGGCGGCTACGCTCGGTTACCGGCTCAACGCCCAAGGCAGGTCGCTACGCAAGGGGTATGCCGACACGATTGGCGTGCTGGTCTCGGATATACGCAACCCGTTCTTCGCCGAGATCGCCCACAACGCAGAACAGTGTGCGCTGGGCAAAGGATTCGCTACCCTGCTCTGCAACGCCAACGAATCCATCGCGCAGCAGGATCTATACCTTGACCTGCTGTACTCGCAGCGTGTGGCGGGCATCATTGTTGCCCCCCAAGGTGATGGCGGCGGCACGCTGCGCAGCCTGCTAACCCAAGACGTTCCGGTGGTGTTTGTAGACCGGACCATTGACGGTGCAGATGTCCCAAGCGTTACTTCCGACAACCAGGCTGGCATCGCGGAGGCCATCGGACATCTCGCCGAGCTAGGCCATCGGCGGGTGGGGGTCGTCGCCGGGCCGCAAGCCACTTCCACTGGCCGCGAGCGGCTGGTCGCCTGTCGCGAGGCCATCAGCAAGCACGGCCTAGACGCCGACCCGGAACTGATTGTTGTCGGCGACTTTCAGGTTGAAAGCGGGCGCCGCGGCGCCGCGGCGCTGTTGGATTTACCCAAGCCGCCCACCGCGTTGCTCGCTTGTGATTCTCTGATGACCTTCGGAGCCATCGAGGTGCTGCGCGAGCGAGGCATCAAGATGGGCCGCGCTCTGTCGGTTATCGGATACGACGACGTTGAGGCTTACCGCTTGTTGCGGTTGGGCCTGACCGTTGTGGCTCACGACCCGGCGCAAATGGGGTCGTTGGCCGTGGGCATGGTGTTGGACGCAATCGTCGGCCGCGAGGTGTCCTCCATCGTGCTAGAAAGCAAGCTCATAGTACGAGGCTCCACCGCACCAGCGATGGATTCTGGCTAAGAACAGACATCTACATCGCAGTCATGTGTTCAACGTTGGCGCTGAACACTAACCAGTAGTCCCACGCTGTTTTCACCGGCTCTAAAGGGCCAATCCATCATGCGCGCATAATCCAGGTTGGCGAGGCGCGCCCTTTCGCAAAGGAGTGAAATGGTACTCGAATCAATTCTCGCAATAGCTGGCATTATGCTGGCTGGGTGGCTGATTCGCAAAAAAGTTAGCGCCACTATATCGCTATTCGCGGGTGGTCTGCTAATCCTGATGGTTGCACCGCTACTCGGACACACCGATACTGGTACCTTTAGCATCACGGACACCGGAAATGCCTGGCTTAACCAATTCGGGTACATAGGTGCAATCCTGGCCCGAACCACCTCCGGTATCGGTATGGTCATCATGGTTTTGTTCGGCTTCTCCGCCTACATGACTCATATCGGGGCCAATCAGATGGCCACCTCCCTGCTGCTGCGGCCGCTGCTGAGACTTAAGCTGAAGTACCTGCTGATCCCGGTGGTGTTCTGGGTTGGTAACCTGATGTCTCTGGCCGTGCCGTCGGCCTCGGCGCTGGCCGTGCTGCTGGTGGCGACCGTGTTGCCGGCGATGGTTGGGGCCGGGATTAATCCCATCACCGCCGCAGCTGTTATCGCCACGACGGCGACAATCATGCCCACCCCGCTGGGCGCGGACAACGTGGTGGCCTCCGATCTGCTCGGCATTCCGCTGGACGAATACGTGTTCGGAATGCACGCCGTCATCTCAATCCCCACGCTGGTTGTAATGGGTGTTGTGCACTACTTCTGGCAGCGGTTTATGGACAAGCGAACTGCCGCTCGCAAGGGCGAGTTTGGCACCTTGGATATAATCGTCGGCCCGCAAACCGATTTGCCCGGCGAAGGTCTAGGTGTTCCTGCTTGGTACGCAGTTATGCCGATTCTGCCGCTGCTGTTCGTACTCATCCCGTTCCTATTGCGACAGTTCACGCCCCTCGACATCACCGCCGAACTAATTCCGGTAACCTTGATTTCGGTGCTGATTACCGTCGTGGCCGAACTGATTCGCAAGCGTATTCTGCGCGACACGCTTGAAGACATAATGGCGTTCTTCAAAGGCATGGGCACCGGGTTTGGCGTTGTTGTCGCCCTGGTTGTTGCCGCCAACGTGCTGGTCGAGGGCATGATTCAGATCGGTATCGTCTCGTGGATGTCGGAGGCCGTAGCCACTATGGACAACGCCGCGTTGATCCTATTCCTCGGCTTCTCCGGGGCCATGCTGCTGCTCGCGCTGCTCACCGGCGGTCTTGCTCCGTTCTATTCCCTGGTGCAAGCCACCCCTGAAGTGGTCGCACAAACCGGCATCAACGGCGCCTTGTTGACACTTCCCATGCAGTTCATCGGTAACCTGGCCCGCGCCATGTCGCCGGTTGCTGCCGTGGTGCTGATCGTTAGCTCTGCGGTAAAGGTTTCGGTGGGGCAGCTCATCGCCCGTACCGCCATTCCGATGGCCGTCGGCATCGTCATGTCCATGATCCTGACCTGGTTCGTGGTGGGGGCCTGAGATGCAGCACAAACGACTGTGGTTCGATTGTGACACCGGATTCGACGACGCCGTTGCGCTGCTCGTGATATTGCGTGCCGCCAGCGAATACGATCTGGTTGGCATCTCGACGGTATGCGGTAATGCCACCTTGGATAACACCACCACCAACACCCTGCGGGTATCTGAAGCCTTCGGCATAGACATCCCGATCTACCGGGGGGCTGCTAAGCCGTTGGCTCAGGAGTCGCAAACCATCGAGGAGTTGCTCGGCGGTGGGGCGATGGGAACCATCGGCAAACCATTTCCGCCGGCTGCTACCCGACGGGTTGAGGCGGTGGACGCTGTCACTGCCCTGATCCAAGCCCTGGAGACGGGTCCGGTAACCATCTTGGCAACTGGCCCCCTGACCAACATCGCCGTGGCGTTACTGCTGCGCCCAGACCTGGCTACTGCCGTTGAACGCTTCGTGTTTATGGGTGGATCGACCACCACCGGTAACCACACGGCGGCGGCGGAGTTCAACACCTACGCCGATCCAGAATCGCTGGACGTGGTGCTTCGAGCGGGGATGCCGGTGGAGATGTTCGGTCTGAATGCCACCCGGCAGGTGCCCATCGGGGTTGAGGAGGAGGACGCCATACGCGCCGTGGGGACTCCGCTCGCGGAAATCCTGGCCGACCACGTGGGTTACTACCTGCGGATGGTCGACAAGGTCACCCCTAAGCAGATGGCCTTGCACGATCCGACGGCAGCGGCCTACCTGGCTTGGCCCGAGCTGTTTGAGATGCAGGATGCTCGGGTGGATGTCGAACTCACCGGGAGACACACTCGCGGGGAAACCGTCTGCGAGTTTCGTGTTCCCCGCAAAGCGCAGCCGAATGCGCGGGTAGCCGCCACCGTGGCTGGCAATGAGGTGATGCGGCGGGTGTTGGCTGTACTCGTTGAGGCCGTGTCGTAGCGGGCAGCGACGTGACAACTAGCGCAATAGTCGTGGTGGGGTCGGTGAATGCGGATCTTTTGATTCGCACGCCGACCCACCCGGCACCAGGGGAGACGGTGCTAGGCAGATCGTTTTCCGTGCTGGCCGGGGGAAAGGGAGCCAATCAAGCGGTGGCCGCCGCTCGACTGGGGGCAAGAGTCTGCCTGGTCGGGGCGGTGGGCGCCGATGAACTCGCCAGGCCAGCGCTGGCCACCTTGCGCGAATCCGACGTTGACTTAACTGCGGTGGCGGTACTCTCCGAACCAACTGGAGTCGCCATGATTACCGTGGCCGATGGCGGTGAGAATGCCATCGTGGTGGCGCCTGGAGCCAACGCGCTTATTGATGCGCGCCACCTGGATTCGCACCTGCCGCTGATTGGCGGGGCCGAGGTGGTGGTGTTGCCGGGGGAGATTCCCCGCAGCGGTATTGAAGCGGCAATTCGAGCGGCGCGCGGCCGGGTGGTGTTGAATCTCGCGCCAGTGATCGAAGTGGACTTGGACGTGCTGCGGCGAGTCGATCCGCTGGTGGTAAACGAGTACGAGGCTTTCGACACGCTGGAGATGGTGGCCGGGGCGGCAGCCAGACGGGAGGTCGGCAACGACTGCTACGCGGCAGCCCGAGCGCTGCTGGCCGCCGGAATTCCCGCAGTGGTCATCACCCTGGGCGCCCGCGGCGCCCTGGTGGCCCAAGGGGACGAGGTTGCCGCCATTCGCTCGCCTGCGGTCACGGCAGTCGATACCACGGGCGCAGGCGATGCTTTCGTGGGTGCCCTGGCGAGCAGGCTCGCCGCCGGGGACAATCTGATTAACGCGACTCGCCTGGCGGTTCGGGTCGGCGCCTTCTCCGTCACCGGCTACGGCGCACAAAACTCGTACCCGACCCTCAACGACCCGCTACCCGCCTAAACCCCTCCAAATCCTGTAGGCGCATCGCTTATCGGGCAATGAAAAACCCGCTGTTGCCAGCGGGTTTAGTGGGGTGAGTGACGGGACTTGAACCCGCGACCACCTGGACCACAACCAGGTGCTCTACCAGCTGAGCTACACCCACCATGACACACGGCGAACCGCACGACATCGGCGACAAGCATACCCGAACTCGCCGGAGTAGACGAGCGGAGGGTTACTTGGCGGCGTCTTACTCCGCGGCAATCCTGGCCGCGAGCGCCCGCGCGGTGGCCGAATCTGGCCCCGGCTGTGGCACAAACAATGCCTCGCGGTAGTACCGCAACTCGGCGATGGACTCCAAAATGTCGGCCAGCGCCCGGTGCCCGCCAGACTTCTCGGGGGCGGCGTAGTAGACGCGGGGGTACCAGCGGCGGGCTAGCTCTTTGAGGGTGGAGACGTCGATCATCCGGTAGTGCAGATGCCCAATGAGGGTGGGCATGTCGCGTCCCAAAAACGCCTTATCCGTGCCGATGGTGTTACCGCCCAGCGGCGCCTTGCTCGCCACAGGAACCCACTTGCGCACGTACCTCAGCACGATCTCTTCGGCCTCGGTCAGCGTAACCCCACCAGCTAGGTCGTCAATCAGGCCAGATTCGGTGTGCATCTGCCGGACGAAATCGCTCATCCGATCCAGCGCGCCAGGCGGCGGCTTAATCAGCACGTCTACGCCCTCCCCAAGCACATTCAGCTCGGCATCGGTTACCACGGCGGCCACCTCGATCAGTGCGTCGGCGGTCTTGTCGAGGCCGGTCATCTCGCAGTCTATCCAGACGATGCGGTCGGCTGGGGGAGTCGTGTTCACGAGGGACAAGGGTACGCGACCGGCCTCGCTTCGCGGTTGTCTAAAGCGTTTGGCGGTCATAACCGATACCCTGGCTGAGTGATTGACTTGCACACGCACTCGACGGCATCCGATGGGCGGGATTCGCCCGCCGCCGTGATGCAGGCCGCCGCTGAAGCTGGGCTGACCGTTGTTGCGCTCACCGACCACGACACCACCGCTGGTTGGGATGAAGCCGCCGCCGCCGCGATGCGCTCGGGGATGGCGCTGGTGCGCGGCACCGAAATCTCCATCTGTATCGACGGGGTGAGTGTGCATTTACTCTCCTACCTGCACGATCCGACCCATCCCGAATTGGTTGAGCTGCTGGAGCGCACCAGGGATTCGCGGGTGGGGCGGGCGCAACGCATGGCCGCGCTGCTGGCCGAGGATTACCCGATTACCTGGGAGGATGTGCAGGCGCAGGCCCAGCCCGATTCGACGCTTGGGCGGCCCCACCTGGCCGATGCGTTGATTGCCGCCGGGGTGGTGGCATCGCGAGATGAGGCGTTCGCCACGATGCTGCGGCCCGGCAGCCGGTATTACGTTTTCTACGGTGCGCCGACCACGATGGAGGCCGTGGGCATCGTGCTAGCCGCCGGCGGGGTACCCGTGCTGGCGCATCCCGGGGCGGTGCAGCGGGGTCGAACCATCGACGAGGCACGGATCGAGGAGTTAGCTGCGGCGGGCGTCGCTGGGCTGGAGATCGACCACCGGGATCACTGCCCTAAGACAAGGGAGCAGCTGCGGGCGCTCGCCACCCGGCTCGGGCTGCTGGTGACCGGCTCTAGCGACTATCACGGTGCGGG
>WQZL01000007.1 GCA_009780755.1 Promicromonosporaceae bacterium
TCTGCCTACGGGAGCGCTCCACCAGGGTGGCAATCAGTACGGGGAGGGAGATGGCGGTGTAGCCCAGCGCCCAACCAGACAGTAGCGCGGCGATTAGGTAGCCAGCGCCGTCCGGGGTCCAGCAGACCTGCTGCAACGCAAAGGCACGCGGTACCGATACCGCCAACGCCAGCGCCGCTACCACCAGATACCGCTGCCTGGGTCCGCGACGCGTCGGGTGGCAGGCCAGCACGAGAGCCACCAACGCCAGCCCGCTACCCAGGTTGATCCCGAAAACCAGCCCGGCCCCCTGCCAACCCCCGCAGACATCGTGGTAGTAGACGCTGGCCTCCTCACCCCAGCCGAGCCATTGGGTGATCGAGAGCAAGGAAAAACCGATCACGTTTGTGAGCGCCAACAGCGCAGCGAGCCGAGCCGTGCCCACCTCCCGCAGATTGACTGGGCCGATCAAGAACGGCAGGAAAATATCGTCATACCCGCCGCTACCTGGGTGGGTGGAGGGGAGTGGGGACTGGCTCATGACTCGTAGGTGACCGGCAATTCGATGCGGAGCCGAGCGCCGCCACCGGGGCTGGAAATGAGGTTTAGGGTGCCGTCCCTGGCTTCTAGGCGCTCTAGGTGTCGGGAAAGGCCGGAATATTCGAACACACCGGTCTCGGGCACGCCGGTGCCGTTGTCATCGACCACCACCTCCGCCACCCGCCGGTTCGGATCGTTGGTCAGGTGCAGCTCGAAGTAGACCTTAAGCGAGGTGGCGTGGCCGTGCCGTAGCGCGTTGCTGACCGCCTCCTCCACGGCGTAGATGATGACAAGCCGTTCGGCCATCGGCATCGGCGGTTGATACTCATCCATGAGGCGCTGGCAGGTGGGACCCAAGGTCAGCGAGGTGGCTACATCGGCGGGCACCCGCGAGAGGATGGATTGGATCGCGGGCACCGTGCCGAGGTCAACGCCCGAGGGCAGCATCGAATGGCTGAGTGAGCGGACGTCAAGCTCGCGAATTTCCTCGATTCGGTCGCTCAGGGCGCGCAACTCGGCGGCGACGCTGACCGTACTCTCGTTAGGCGTTATCCGGGTGGCGATGCCGTCAAGCTCGGCGGCCACTGTCACCAGCCGAAACTGTAAGGTGCCGTGCAGTTGATCGGAGACCATGCGACGAATGCGGATTTCTTCGGTTTGTAGATCGTGGATGGCCT
Organism: Promicromonosporaceae bacterium; assembly: GCA_009780755.1. GTDB lineage: Bacteria > Actinomycetota > Actinomycetes > Actinomycetales > Cellulomonadaceae > Xylanimonas. Next base: position 1,197 of record WQZL01000007.1, read on the forward strand.
TGGCGGCGCGCTGTGAGGCGGTCCGCCGGAGGCTGGCCTCAAGCTGAACCCGCTGCACCAGCGACGAAACGAGATTCCCGATGGTTAGGGCGACGATGCCCGCCGAAGCCCCCAGAATCCATTCCGCATATCGGTAGCCGCCTCCGTAGGGGGTGGTGCGACCCAACTCCATTAGCAGGGCGCGGGGGTAGGCCAAGAGGATGGACACGCCGCTGAAGAGCAGCAGTCGCTGGGGTAGCCGCCAGGTAAGCGGTCGGGCCAGGGCGCAAATCCCGACTACGAGGGCGCCGTAGCCCAGGTGTTTACCCAGCAGCACCATTACCTCGAAGAAACGATCATGAATGCCGGGACCTTGGGCGTATTCCCAGCCGCCCCATCCGGCCCAATGGGTGAGACCCATCACGGACAGGATCAGTATGTTCAACCCGGAGAAGAGTACCCAAATCCGCTGGGGGTTCCACAACGCACGGGTGAGGAAAGACCCACCGCGGTCAGAGACAGGGGGGTCTGCTATGTCCGCCATTGGCGGCCGGTCTGTTCAATGAAGGCAAGCACGGCGGCGACGCGACGATTTGAGCCGTCGCCGTCAATGCCAAGGCGCTGGTAGATAGATTTCAGGTGTGATTCGACGGAGCGGGTGTTGATGCCCAACTGCTCGGCGGTGGCCTGGTTGCTTAGCCCCTCGGCCACCAGGCGCAGCACGCCGAACTGGGCGGGGGTCAGATCAGCGACGGCGGAACCGTAGCGCGGCTCGGAACGCTGCACCAGGTACGGGTCGATCACGGTCTGCCCCTGCGCGGTGGTGATGATGGCGCGCACCAACACGTCGCGAGCGAAGCTCGACCGCTTCGACAGGTAGCTCCACGGCCGCGGCGCCTCCTTCTGCACGGAAGTGAACAGACCCATCACATCCTCCGAGGAGAGCAGCATGATGGCCAGATTCGGGTCGTCATGCTGCATCCGAACACCCAGAGAGACGCCATTGCCGTCCGGCAGGTGCACATCGAGCAGCGCGATATCCACCGAACCGGGGGTAAAGACCAGCTTGGCCTCGGCGACGCCGGGGACCGAGTGGACCACCTGAATGCCTGGCTCGGCGGCTAGGGTTGACTCGAGCATGGAACGCATTAGGGTCTCGTCCTCGACGATGCCCACCCGGATAACTGAGTTGTTCACAGGTGCAGATTAAGGCAGAAAACGATTGACGGCAGCTTGACAGGGCGTCATTGCCAGATACTTTGGCGCCAATTGCGTGATTTCAGGCGCCAAAAGCGCGCGAGACCACGGGTTGGGGCGTTTTGGGGGGTTCGCGTAGCGTCATCACGTTTGCAATGATGTAAACACGTCTAAGGTTGGCATCGGGACACAATGGACATTGACCGGAGGTAACCAGTGATGCTGCCCATCGAAATCCGTGATCTGCGCAAGAGCTTCGGCACCACCAAGGCCCTTGACGGCCTGGACCTAACGGTGCAGCAAGGAGAGGTGGTGGGCTTCCTCGGCCCGAACGGCGCCGGGAAATCGACCACCATTCGCGTGCTGCTCGGTCTGCTGCGTAGCGACGGCGGCGAGGCGAAACTATTTGGCGGCGACCCCTGGCGTGACGCCGTCGCCCTGCATCGGCGGCTCACCTATGTGCCCGGCGATGTCAGCCTGTGGCCCAACCTAACCGGCGGCGAGGCCATCGACCTGCTCGCCCGGCTGCGCGGTGGCGCAGACCCGACCCGCAAGGCCGAGCTATTGGAGCGGTTCGAGTTGGACCCCACCAAGAAGGCCCGCACCTACTCCAAGGGCAACCGGCAGAAGGTGGCGCTCGTGGCGGCGTTCGCCTCTGACGCTGAGCTGCTGGTGCTGGACGAACCCACCTCTGGTCTCGACCCGCTGATGGAATCGGTGTTCACCGAATATCTGCGCGAGGCCAAGGCCGCCGGGCGCAGCGTGCTGCTCAGCAGCCACATTCTCTCCGAGGTGGAGAAGGTGTGCGACACCGTAACCATCATCCGTGCCGGACGCGCGGTGGAAAGCGGCACCCTAGAAGAGCTGCGACACCTGACCCGCTCCAAGGTGATGGCGGTGCTACCGGGTACGGGGTCGGTCGGCGAGGCCCGCGTCGCACAGCTAACGGCGCTGCCCGGCGTCCACGATTTAACCGCAGAACCCCACACCGAGGGGCTACACGTCGTCTTCGACGTGGACCACGAGGCAATGAGCGGCGTGCTAACGGCTCTAGGCGACATCGGCGTGCGCGGCTTCACCGCTCAACCCCCCTCCCTAGAAGACCTCTTCATGCGCCACTACAGCGAATCAAATGTCGAAGCCAACGTCGAGATCGGTAGTTTGCGTCGAGATCGGTCGCTCGAGTTACCGACCTCGACGCAAACTACCGATCTCGACGGAGATAGTGGGCAGCCATGAGCGGGCTGACTGGAACTGGTGCGCTGCTGCGGTTTGCGCTGCGCCGGGATCGGGTGCGCATTGCCGTGTGGATTGGCTCTCTGGCCTCGTTGTACCTGTACTGCGTGTTTGCGCTCGCCCAGGTGTTCGGTGACACCGAGAGCCAACAGGCCCGCGCTGCACTGATGCGCTCACCGGCCTCTGTGTTGATGACCGGTCCCGGTTACGGCCTGGATCACTACACGCTTGGCCCCATCATGGCCAATGAGCTGCTGTTGTGGTTCATCTTGGCCGCTGGGCTGATGAGCGCCTTCCAGATAGTGCGTCACACTCGCGCCGAGGAGGAGTCTGGCCGCTCTGAGTTGCTGCGCGCCGGGGTGGTTGGCCGCCATGCCCCCGCCGTCGCCGCAGCGCTGACGGTGCTTATCGCCAATGCGATTCTCGCCGTCACCTCCTTCGCTGCCCTCGTATCAGGGGGGCTGCCCGTCGCCGATTCCCTGGCCTACGTGCTTGCGGTGGCCCTGGGCGCCCTTGTGTTTGGGGCGGTCGCCTTGGTGCTGGCTCAGGCATCCGAACACGCCCGTACGGCCAGCGGCGTGACCGTGGCCGTACTCATGGCCGCGCTGTTCATCCGCGGCGTCGGCGACATGGAACAGGTGGGCGGTTCTGCCCTCTCTTGGTTCTCACCCATCGCCTGGTCGCAGCAGACCCGCGTCTATGTTGACTTGCGCTGGTGGCCGCTGGCGTTGCCGGTCGTCTTTATCGCCTTGTTGTTGGCGCTGGCCGCCCTGCTTGCCTCCCGCCGCGATTACGCCGCCGGGCTTATCAACCCCAAGCCGGGTCGCATCGATGCGCGCGCTTCCCTGCGTTCTCCGTCCGCCCTGGCCTGGCGGCAGCAGCGCACGACCACAATTTGGTGGGCAGTCGGTTTCGCCGTGATGTTCGTGGCCGTTGGCACCTACATCGACTCCATCGACAGCGTGATGTCCGATGTAATCGCGAACACTCCCGTCGTCGCCGACGTATTCAACCCCGACGATCTCACTGGCGCCTTTGTGCGGATCATGCTGCTGTTTGGAGCCGTAGCGGCGGCGGCCTTCGGCATTTCGGCCATAGGCCGCGCCCGCGCCGAGGAGGTGGCGGGTCGAACCGAGCTGTTGCTCGCCACCCCCATCTCGCGCGCCCGCTGGCTGGGCGCACAATTGGCGGTGCCGACGCTAGCCGCTGCCGGGCTGATGCTGCTGGCCGGGCTAACCTTCTTCGCTGGTTCGCTCACCGTGGGAGTCACCAATCCGGGCTTGGTCGAGTACGTGGCGGCGTCGGTGGCGTATCTGCCCGCCATTGCCGTGATCGTCGCCCTGGCCGCGGCCCTGTACGCGCTCTTGCCGCGTCTTTTGCCCACGGCTTGGGTATTCATCGCCCTCGGATTGGTGGAGGGCATGTTCGGTGATGCGCTGAACCTGCCCGCCGCGCTGCGCTGGCTCTCCCCGCTGCACTGGGTACCCAATCCCATCGCCACCGATGGCGGCTCTTGGCTGCCCCTGCTCCCGCTCACCGCCCTCGCCCTGGCGCTATTCGCCGCCGCCTTTGTCGGCTTCCACCGCCGAGATGTGCCCACCTCCTGAGCGGCCCGGAGATTTCTCGGAAACCACGCCGGAAATTTCTCGATAATGATGCCAGGATAACGCTATGACCAGCGTGATTGCCCGATAAATCGTACCTGTTTGCGTGAGTACGCGACAGAAAGTCCCGTGGTGCTACTCGAAGGCCCGCACGGAGTGGGAAATTCAGCGCTGTTGGCTGAGTTCACCGAAGCTGTCCGCGCGTCTGTTGGGTCGTGAGTTTGTGGTGAGAGTGAGGTGGGCGGGCAGTCTCCTAGTTTTCGATGAAGTTTTCTAGGTTTCCGACGTTTTGCCAACGATCAAATAGCGACAAGAGGCTACCGGAATCGTTTTTACATAGGTCCGGTTTGTACTGTTCGCCGTACCCCCTCGTTGTGGAGGGCACATCGAAAGGTTGAGATCATGGCCAAGCACCGCAAGCCGCAACTCGTGACTACCCGGACCAGAAGGAGTGCCGCCGCAGCCATCGCGCTTGCCCTGGCCCTCGTGACCGGCGGCTCGGCCACGCTGGCCGCTGCCGAGGAGCCGGAGGTGTACCCCTACGACGAGGTTGAACTGCTCGGGACCGGTCACGACGACGGTCTCGGATATGACTACCAGCAGGGCGAAGACGACGATGCTTACGGTGAAGAGCCAATCGAACCCGCCGGGGAGAACTCGCCGGACGTTGGCGATAACTACACGGTGACCGACCTGCCCTCGTCGCTTGACGACGAACCCGCCGAGGAGAACCCGCCGGACGTTGGCGACAACGACACGACGACCGACCTGCCTCCGCCGCTTGACGACGAACCCGTCGGGGAGAACCTGCCAGGCACTGCCGAGGAGACTCCTGACGCTACCGACTCGGCGCCGCCGGTCGGCTCAATAGGGCAGACCCCGGATGACTCCTTCGGCGAAGCGCCCTCCGAAATGCTTGCGGCCTATATCGACATCGAACCGGCCACGGTAAATGTCGGCAGCGGCGCAGCTCCGGCAATCCCGGCGCCTCCGGCGAATTTCGCCAACATTCAGGTGCGGGCCATCGGCGACCGCCTGACGCTTGGCGTCGGTGCCAGCGCCACCAACTTCGGCACCGGGCAGGGCGTGGCCGGGGTGCAATTCGGCCTGTTCGCCTCTACCACTGCCACCAGTCCCATCAACCAGCCGTGGGCGCTATCTACCCCCTCGGACGGGGGCGGCTGGGCCACCTTCGCCAACGTGCCGATCAACGGCAACGGCGGCCGAACCGATGGCCAGACCAGCTACGTGGTTCGCCCCGTGGTCATCCCGACGGGCTGGAGCTTCGACCCGCACCTGGCCACCGCCCCGGCCGCGGTTAACCCGGCGATTACCGCGCGGTCCTACTCCTTCCGCGTGCCGGAATCATCAAGCCTGGTCAGCCGTACCTACGTGGGCGGCGTGGATTTCATGCGCCTGCGCACCTCCGGCAACACGAGCGAAACCGGCGAGGCTAGGTGGGGTTCGTCCGTCGGCGCCTTCGTGCTGGAACGGAGCAACCCCGGCCTGCCGCAAACCTGCTCAAACATCAACATCGCGCTGCTTATCGACATTTCAGAGTCCATCTCGGCCAGCGACCGCCCCCTCGTGGCCTCGGCCGCGCGCGGGCTAGTCACCGCGCTTTCCGGCACCCCCGGTATCTCGCTACAGGCGTTCCGCTTCGGCAGCTCGGCCAGCGCCATCAATCCGGGCCTGCTGCCGGCCACCAATGCCGCCGCCTGGAACACCTTCTTGTCGCAGGCCAACATCTTCAATCAGAGCGGCACGCAGTACACCAACTGGGATGCCGCCGTGTGGATGGCCGCGCAGGCAGCGGCCAACTTCGATCTGGCCATCGTATTCACCGACGGCCTGCCCACCGTATTTGGCTCGGGCACCGCCAGCGGCAACGGCACCCGGTTTACCCGGTTCATCGAAACCGAGACGGCGATCATGTCGGCCAATACGCTCAAAAACCAAGGCACACGCATCGAAACCGTCGCCGTCGGTGCCGCCGTAACCAACGCGGCCGCCCGGCACAACCTGGTCGCCATCTCCTCGAACGCCGCCGTGCATACCTCAGCAACCTTCACCGACGCGCTATACGAGCTAATCAACTCGGTGCTGGTCAACTGCACCCCGGCTGTGCGCATGGCCAAGTATGAGATCGGGTGGAATCGAAGCATCTGGAGCGGGGCGGATCGCGCCGGCGGCTGGGAGTTCACCGTTCACGAGGCAGAAGGTCTCGGCGGGCACTTCAACCTCGTCTCCGCCGCCACCCAAACCACCGACGGGATGGGCAGGGCGGCGGGCGAAATCCTGTGGATGTTCGACCCGCAGCACCTGACCACCACCGGCACCATCACGATCACCGAAGAGGTGCGTGAGGGCTTCTCGCTGGTACCGCAGAACGGCCAGAACGCGCTCTGCGAGGCGTTCGATGGCAACGGCGTGCGGATTCCCGGCTCCCTGCCCATCGAAAACGTGGTGGTGAACGGCCGCCCCGGCTTCCGGCTCTCGGGCATCCCCGCCCAGGCTCTGGTTAACTGTTCGATGGTCAACCAGCGGCACGCCCCCGACCCGTTGCAGGTCACGGCCACCCTAAACGCCACCTACGTGCGTGCCTGGGATTGGTTGCTGGCTAAGACGGTGGATGCCGCCGCAGCCCGCGCCGTGCCCGGTGATGGGGTCGAGTTCGAGTACACGCTCGATGTGCAGACGGTGCCTCGGCCCATGTCCGATGTGGTGGCCCTCGCTGGCGTGACCGTCACCAATCCCAGTAACTACGCCTGGGCGGTCGGCGATTTAGACATCCGCATCAACGGCGTCGTGCCCACCCAAATTACGGGCGCCTCCGGGGCGGCCATCACCGCGCAGACCCCAATCCCGGCGAACGGCACGCTCGTGCTGGAGGTGCGCCACGAGTTTACGACCGTGCCCGAGCAGGTCGCGATCTCAGTGAACATCCCGGCGGGCGGCACATTCACCGCGCCTACGCCGATCACGGACTTCAGCACCGACCCTCGGGTTAGCGCGATAGAACGCAATCACCAGGCCGTCCTCACCGATTCCTTCCCCGAGTTCGCGGTCACCTGGGCCAGCGACAAGTCCCTGTTGGCCGCCGACCACCTAACAGGCCGCTCCTACCCGTACACCGCCCGTCGGGGTGCAGATGTGGCCGCCGGGGAGTGCGACCTGTTCCCCAACACGGCCATGCTGGCAGTGGTGAACCCCCTGGATCACCCACCGGTCACCGCCGAGGAGACCGTCGAGGTCTGCACCGGCCTGCCGCTGTCCGTCGCCAAAACGGTGACACCGACGGCCGGACAGACCTACCGTTGGCAGCTGGAAAAGCAGGTGCGCGATTTCATCACCGGACAATGGGTGGATGCCACCACGGCCCCCGCCCCGGCGCAACCAGCCGACAATGAGGCCACCTTCGAGTTCCGCGTGCTGGCCACGCCATTACCCTTCCGGTACGGCGATGACGACGTGTGGGCGATGCGCGGCGAGATTGTCATCATCAACCCGAACCCGTGGCCCGTGCCCGTACACATTATCGATACCGTCGATGTCGGCCCGCAGGCCAGCGTTGAATGTCTGCCCGAGCGGGCGATGAACGAAGACGGTTCTGTGACGGTGCCCGCCGACGCCGACGCCTTCGTGGTGCCGATGGCCTGCCGCATTACCGGCATCCCAGAGACCAATTATGGCCGCATGGCGGTGGAGATCACCTGGTCTGCTGCCGACGCCTTCTCGGCCACCGAATCTGCGGACTACGTAGATGAGGCAATTTATTGGGCAGATGGTGCCGTCAACCGCATCGTCACCGTGCGAGACGAGGTGGCGGGCCTGAACATGGAGCGCGAGCTGTGCCCGGTGGGCGTGGCTCCGGGCGGTGACTGCTCGATTAAGTGGCGGCTTGGTGAACAGTATGTTTTCGAATACTCGCTGACCCTGCCCGGCCCCGAGGAGGGTGATACTCGCACGCACCTAAACCGCGCCTGGATCGTCGGTTACCCGGCCGACGCGCAGGCACAGGCGTCCGTGATCGTTTACGACGTGGCGCTGCGCACCTGGGTCAATGAGGTCTGGCGCGACGGCCTGCCCGGCGTGGGCACGCTGATTCACCACCGCTATCCGACCTTCACGGTAGGACCGGAGTACCCGATCCCGTATACCACCTTCGACGTGCCAGAGTACGTGCAGGTTGGTGACGTGCTAGTGCTGCCGGTGGTTGTGTTTAACCAGTCTGAGACGCACGCCGCATCCATCACCGAGCTGCGCTTCTTCCTCGGAGCGGGCCTGGAGCTGGTGCCCGGGGGCGACTGGGTAGTCGAAGACGGCTGGGTAACCGATGGTGACCCCGTACTGCGCTTCGATGGCGCCACCGCCGGAATCATCCTCGAACCGGGCGGTCACTATGCCACCACCATCACGGTTCGCGTGACCACCGAGGCGGCCACCCTGACGGCCCGCACATCGGCCCTAGAGCCGCTGCCCGGCGAGTATGCGGGCAACCTCGGCCAATGGCATGTCAATCTGCTCGCTTTTGCCGCAATCACCGAATTCTCCGGCTGGGTCGAGTCCGGCGACGAGACGGCGACGGGCAAGTGGGTTGCGGACGTGCGCGACCTAGATTCCGACCTCACCGAATACCCCTTCGTGGCCGGGGAAACCGACGACTTCGGCAACCCGGTGCCAGACCGGTGGGTGGACAACGCCATCACGGCCCCACCCGAGGAGGATGCCGACCACCGCGACGGCGAACTCATCCGGGTGCTGCTGCCGCTGCCGCTCGGCCTGCACCTGACGGCTCGCGCCAGTCAACACCAAGACTTTGACTGGGCGGTGACCAAGGAGGTAACCAGCGCTAGCGAGCAGTGGGCCAGGGGCCGCGACGGCGCGTATTTTGACTACGCGGTGACCGTAACGGCCACGTCCACCACCGGCGCGGTTCGCATCAGCGGCACGGCCACGCTAACCAACGATTCCGATGTGCCGGTGCCATTCGACTCTGTGACCGTACTAGTGGCTGGCCTACCCGCCACCATCACCGACTCGGACGCGCTGGCGCAGGGCTACGTGCCACCCCAAGGTCAACTAGGGATCACGTTCTACCGCGACCTGCCCGAACCCGAGGGCGACCTGGACGTGACGGTGACGGCGAGCCTGACCGCGCCAAACCTGGTGGACCCGCAGGCTCCGGCCACCGAGGTGCTATACCGGGTTGGCCTGGAGGATTACACGCTCACAATCTCTAACCGCTTCGCCCATCTCTTCGATGAGTTCGAAGAGTTCCTGGCCCGTATGCAGTTGGACTATCCCGAGCTGATCCACATTGTCGAAGAAATCGATGAGGTCACCTTCGAGGAGCTGAGGTTCCCCGTCGTGCGCCTGGACGCCTACCCAGCGGGAGGCAGCTGGCGCTTCGAGTACACCGCCTACCGTGGCACCGAGGTTGACCCCGATGGCGGCGTCGGCATCTACCCAAACGTCGCCTGGGTAACCCCGCAGCCGGACCCGTACCCGGAGGGCGTGGAGCCAGAAAACCCCCACGACGGCCAGAATCCCGACGATCTGCGCACCCCGCCGGTGACCGTGGTGGTTCGCAAGGGCAAGAACCTGATCGTCGAACCGGGCCTGACGCTGTTCGACCTGTGGGCGCCGGAGTGGTCACTGACCAAGAACGTAGTGGGCCAGGATGTAAAGCCCGCCGACGCGAACGGGAACGCCACCTTTGCCTACGAGGTGGTACTCACCCCCGAACCTGCCACAGCCGTTGGCACCCGTGTGACGGTCGGTGCCCAGGTCACTAACCCTGGCCCCTTCCGGGTGCCAATAACCGTGACCCTGACGCCAAACCTGGGGACGGGACTTGAACCCATCGTCGTGACCGCCATCATCGATGCGGCAAACGACGACGGCCACGGCGAGCTGTTCATCGAACGTCACTGGATACTCGATGGCCAGGCTCCAGCCGGAAGCTCGGTGGCCATCGACGTGCGGTGGGATCAAGAGGCGGCATTCTCACCCGGCGGTCATGTCTACGCTGCGGCGCAGGTGGCCGACGCGGGGGCCGCAGAGGTTGAGATCACCGATACCGACCGATTGGTTTCGGCGTGGGACGATCAGACAACCCCGGAGTACCCGGTGCGGCTGTGCCAGCCCGAACAGGACGGCGGAGCCTGCGTATTTGAGTGGACTCCGTTGGGCCTGCCCTTCGTGTTCCGCTACGAGCTAACGCTGCCCGGCCCGGCCATCACCGATGATGATGGCCACGTGATCTGGCCAAACACCGCCTGGATCGACGAGTCGGAGGCGACAGACTCGGTGCCGCCAGCCGACTGCGCTGCTTCTCGGCGCTGCGATAGGGCCGAGGTGAAGGTCATCGCCTTCGATGTGGCGCTGCGCACCTGGGTTTCCGAGGTGTGGCGGGACGGTGTGCTGGTCTTCGAGTTCGAGGCATACCGCGAAGGTCTCGGCCCAACCTATCAGCGCGGTCACACAATGGCCGCCATCGAGGACTTCGACATCGAGGTCGGTGACGTGCTGGTCAAGGACATCGTGGTGGAAAACCAGGGCTTCTTCACCACCCGCATTGATGAACTGGTCTCCACCCGCCACGCCGCCGTGACGCACTACGAGGGCGACCTGGTAGACGACGGCTCCCACGGCCTGCGCATCTGGGATCAGGAACATGAGGACGGCCTGCTGCACAAGGTGTTGGACGACGGACGCAACCCGCCGGTCATCCTCGCGCCGGGTGAGCATTACCGTATGCACAAGCTGGTACAGGTGACCGCAGATGCGCTGGTCGATGACGCCGAAGAGGCGCTCGTGTACTCGTTCGCGCAGATCAGCCGTTTCTCCGGCTGGATCCCGATGGTGGCAGAAGCGGCAGAGGCGGCGACGTTCGGTTTCGCTGCGGCCGGGCTGGCCAGCGGCCCGCGCGCCCTTGGCTTCAACCCGCCAACGGCCTTCGATGCCCCGCGCGAAATGCACGACGGCCACTACGGCCAGTGGTCGGCAGATGTGTGGGACATTGACTCCAGCCCCAGCCGTCACCGTCGGGCGATCCTCTGTGACGAGGGCACCGTCATCGCCACCGACTGGATCGAAAACGAGATGGGCCACGGCTCCACCCGCGATGGTTACCAAGAAGGCCCGGATGCCGACGATCACGACGGCGAGCTAATCCACGTGGTGCGATCCTCGACACGTACTCCGACGCCTACTCCGACGCCCACGCCCACGCCGACACCTACCCCAACACCCACGCCGACTCCTCAGCCGGACACCGGTGGCACGCCGACCCCCGTCCCGAATCTGCCGACCACCGGCGCCAGCGTGCTGCCGCTGGTGATCGGCGCGGGCCTTGGTATCGCCCTGGGCGCGCTTCTCCTGGCTCTCCGCCGCCGGGGAGCGGCAGCTAGCTAGAGACAATGCACGATGGCGGGGCCGGGCACACGCCCGGCCCCGCCATCACGCGTAAGGAGTGGCGTCAAATGTTTCATGGATCACTCATTATTCGGCAACCAAAAGGTCCTGAACGATCGTCCAGCGCCATGTGGTTGCGAGGCATTCCCCCCACGGTCAACTATTGGTTACGGCCCCGTCTGCGGGGTGTCACCACGTCGCCCCCGGAGCCGGAAGTGTATCGAGGGGGTGCACGATGTTTACTCGGCGTCCGCGCACAGCGCGTGTTCTGACGGTACTGGTGGCGGTGGCGCTCATCTCACTTGTCTCACCGTTTGGCCTGTTCAAGCCCGATGAGGCCCAGGCTGCGGTGGGTGATCCGACCGTGCCCGAACCGGGCCGCGCCATCTGGCGCGAAGACTTCGACAAGGGCGGAGCCACCCTCGACGGATACACGGGCGCCGACTGGAAGGGTGACCCGATCACCTACTACTCCGACCCGTTCTGGAATGCCTCATCCAAGAGCTGCAACGGCTGGGTACTCAACGATGGCACCACTCGCCCCACCACCGCCCAAGACGCCGGCTGTGAAAGCAACGCCGGCCTGGACGGCAAGGGCGTCAGCCACGCCGCCTGGTGGTATCTGCGGCTGATGGCCAGGGAACTGGGCCGAGTACAGGGCATAGCAGAGTCCACCAACAACGTCGTCGCCTCGATGACAAACAACGGCGCACCCCGCCCCGGCCTGGCTACCGAGAACAACGTGCAGTTCCGGGCCACAAACGTGGTAGGCGGCCTCGACCCGGTAACGGGGGAGTACACGGTGAAGAAGGGCCACTACTACGTGGCCGCCGCCTGGTTCGCCGCCGTTCACTGCCCGGCCGACAACTCGGGTTGGGCCGCCGCGCAGCAGCGGCTGACGCTACTCGTACCGCCAAGCGCCGAATACCCCACCGGCCGCGTTGAATCAGAACTCATTAACCCCTGCGCCGGCTCTCGCAATGTAACCAGTGACACCCCCATCTACACGCGGTACATCTACTCTCATGCCTGGCAAGCCCCGGCCGATGGCGTGCTGCTAGGCATCGAGATCACCAATAATCAGCTAGGCAGCACGGGTAACGACATCGCCTTCGACACCCCGCAAATCGTGGACGTCACCCCGGTGCTTTCCAAGGACTTCGTGCCCAACGAAATTTGGGCGGGCGACGCATCCGCCCTAACGTTCATCGTCACCAACACCAGTGAGTATCAAAACATGCCCTGCGGCGGCACCGGCGAACCAGCCTGCGTGCTAATCGCCAAGGAGGGCTGGACCTTCACCGACCGCCTCGCCGCCGGACTGAGCGTCGCCAACCCAACGAACGTGCAGGTCACCTGCTACAGCGCCAGCGGTGTCCCCCGCGATCAGAACCTAACGGCGGTGGACAAGATTAAGGGCAACGCCGCCACCCCCGGCGACGACACCACCCGTACCACAATCGCCCCCGGCGATACCGAAATCTTCGTCGATGCGGCCCGCCTGTTTACTAACGAGGCGTATTGCGAGTTCTCCGTGGATGTCACCGGCGCCGTCGGCACATACACGAACGGGCCGAGCAACATCGACTCCGAGGCGCTGTCTTCGGGCATGACCGAGGACACCACCTTGACGGTGCTGTCCCCGCTGTCGCTGACCATGAGCGCGGAGGCCACCTATGCCTCTGGCGCGACCAACCGGGTCGATGAACCCACCGATGTGGTGATCTACACCGCCTACCTGACCAACAACGGCGACACGGAGATCTGGGATCTGAGCGTGACCGCGCCCGATGGCACCGACAACTTCACCGGCGCTCACAACGGCACCGGCACGATGCCCACGGCCTACACGTGCGACGCCCCGGTAAATGGCATATCCCTACAACCCGGCGAGACCGTGACCTGCACCATCGAATACCCGGCGAACCAGGGAGACCTAGACGACTACTCAATCCAAGACCTTGTTCTCCACTCCTGGGCGCATGGTACCTCCGGCAAGTCGGTGGGACACCCGGACGCGCAACCGGTGGATTCCAACCAGGCCAACGTCGGCCTACCCGTGGTGCGCACCCCATCGCTGACGATGGTCAAGAGCGTCACGCCCCAAACCGGAGTCAAGGCCGGAGACTGGGTTACCTACTCCTTTGCGGTAACAAACACCGGCAACACCACCATCCTTAACGTCGCCATCGACGAGGTCTCCTTTGCGGGCACCGGCACACTATCGGCGGTCACCTGCCTGGCCGACACCCTCGCCCCGGGAGCATCGACCAGCTGCGCCGCCACCTATCAGGTGACGTTGGCCGACACGGACTTCGCGCTACCCAGCGGCGGCGCGGTGCAGAACGTGGCCCAGGCCGTAGGCGAGACCGGCGGCGGTGACCCGGTGACATCCCCCGAAGATGAGGCCACCTTCCAGACCACCAGCGCCAGCCTCGTCATCGACTGGCTGACCGCAACCGTCACCGACATCAACGGCGAAAAGAGCCACGTGGACGACGCCGACGATGTTGTCACCTTCCGCACCCTGCTCCGCAACGACGGCAACGTAGACCTAACGGACGTGGTCATCAACCTAAACGACCTGTTCGGCCCGTCCTTCACCGGCGCTGGCCCGCTCGACGAATGGACCTGCGACTGGCCCGATGGCACCACCCATGAGCCGCCAGGGGGGCTCGCGGTGGGCGAGACGGCCGAGTGCTGGGTGGTCTACGACGTCACCTTGGCCGATCTGGACGCCATCGACCCGTTCGGCATCTCGGAGATCGGGCTGACCATTCAGGCGGTAGGTAAGGACCCGGTCGAGGCCGACGTGCCCTCGAATGTCCGGCATGTCGCGGTGGACGAGGTCGCTCATCCGGCGCTGCAACTGGTCAAGACGGTAGTGGACGAGTACGACCAGCCGGTGGCCAGCTTCGTTCGCGAGGGCACCGTCCTTACCTACTGGTTCGACGTAATCAACAAGGGCAACCAAACCATCGATGATTTGGCCATCGTCGAAACCTATTTCGCCGGTGAGGGCGTTGAGCCGCAGCCGCAGTGCCCCGTAAGCACGCTCGTGCCCGGGGAGAGTACGCGCTGCTGGGCTACCTACACCGTTGTCGCGGGCGATGTGGCGATCAAGGACATCCTCAATGTCGCCCAGGCCGAGGGCACGCACGGCGGTGAGGAGATCGATCCCTCTGAGGAGGCCTGGGCCGAGTTCCAGACCGGGGTTACCGAGCTGGTCATGACCATTGAGGCCGATGTGTGGCATCTGGATGGCTCACCGAACTCGCTGATCGTTCGTGAGGCGGGAGACATCGTCACCTACACCTTCACCGTCACCAACACCGGCACCGAAACCTTGACCGATGTGCGCCCCGCCACCGCAGGGGAGGGCTTCACCGGCCAGGACGGTGTACTCGGCCCGATCATGTGCATCTGGCCAGACAACGGGTTCAACGACGAGTCGGGAGCCACGACGGCGCCGGGCCTAAACCTGGCCGACTACCAGGGAACCCTTGAATCCGGCGACCTGGTGACTTGCACCCAAACCTACGAGGCGAGTACCACCGACCTAGACACCTCCACGGCGATTTGGCGGTGGGCGCAGGCCGTGGGCACCGACCAAAATGGCACAGACGAGTTCTCCAACCAGGTCGAGGCCGTGGTTACCGAACTATCGGCCCCGGCGCTGCGACTGGTCAAGACGGTCTCTGCCGTGGGCGGCCAGTTCGACGCCAGCGGAAACCTGATTAACGTTTTAGCCGGGCAGACGATCACGTTCTACTACGAGCTGGCAAACGTCGGCAACCAGAGCCTGGACTACATATCGATTACGGACACCCCCGCCACTGGCTTTACCGGCACCGGCTCGCTCGGATCGATCACCTGCCCCGGCTCGGCCTACGACCCAGTTAACTCGGGCCGACTAATCGTGCTAGCTCAGGGGCAAAAGGAAACCTGCTGGGCGCAGTACACGGTAACGGATGAGGATGCCGTCGCCGGTATCGTCACCAACTGGGCAAAGGCCACGGGAGAGTCGGTATTGGATGAGACGCCCGTCGAAGACGGTGATGGCACCGTCTTCTACACCGTGCCCGAGGCGGCGCTAGAGCTGACCTTGACCGGTCGGCTGACCGACGAGCATGGGGTACTCAAACCAGCCGTAACCAATGACGGCGACCTCATCGAGTACACCCTCATCGTGACGAATATGGGCAATGGCCCGGCAGATGATCTTCGGCTTGTCGAAATCGACTTCCACTCCGACGAACTGGGCGGCACCTACTATGGCGACCCGCTCGTCTGGGTCTGTACGCCGGTAGCCGAGGGGGGCACCCTCGCGGCCGGGGCATCGACCACCTGCACCGCCACCTATCGGGTGGTTCAGGAGGACATCGATGAGGGCACCGGGGAGATCTATTTAGAGATGCAGGCCACCGGCCTCGGTCCGGCGCCGCTCGACCCGACCACCCCCGGTGATCGTCTGGCCCAGCCGACCATCACCTCGAACAACGACGACGTAACCATCGCGGAGAGCTTCGAGCCGTCCGTCAAGCTGACCAAGACGGCCAACCCGTCGGGCAACGTTAAGGTGGGCGAGCAGGTCACCTACACATTCACCGTCACCAACGACGGCAACATGACCCTGACCGATGTACTCGTTCACGAGGGCGGCTTCATCGGCGGGACGTGGATAGATGGCCTGTTTACCGGAAACGGAACGCTGATAAACACGGACTGTCCGGTCATCGACGGCTCCGGCTGGACGCTGGCCCCGGAGGAAACCGCAACTTGCACGGCCACCTACCGGGTACACCTACTAGATGCGGTACAGGCCACGGTGAATAATACCGCCACGGTCTCTGCCTGGCACCACAACCACCACGATCCCGACCCCGAAAACCGCGACGATCAGCAAATCTTCGACTCCGCGACGGCCACCGTCTACCCGGTGGGTGAAGCCGCGCTGCTGATCGACCTGGAGGTGCTATCCGTGAGGCACGCAGACGCCACGACCGAGACCTGCATTGATCTCGACGAGATCGGCACGCCGGTCGAGGGCTGCACCATCGTTGAACCCGGCGACGTGGTGGATTACCGCGTCACGGTCACCAACGACGGCTCGCTGCCGGTGGATGGCCTGGCGCTGCGCTTCTTGAACAATCCCCCCGCCTCGCTGACCTGCACGCTCTACGACGGCACCGGGGCAGACCTGGGCACCGTTACCGGCAACAGCGACCCGTCAACAGACAAGAGCTACCGGGTCACGCTGCCGGTAGGTGGACAGTTGGTGTGCGAGTATTCAACAACGGTAACCCAAGCCGACATTGACGCAGGCAGCCTGTTCACCGAACAGGCGCAGGCCAACGGTACCGCTACCGGCTACAACTACGGCATCGTCACCGAGCCGATGTACGTGGTCTCGCCGCCTGACATCGAGGCCGTGCCGATTGCGCAGAACCCGCGGCTAACACTGACCGGCTCGGTGTTAACCACGCGGGGCGACCCAGCCACCGACGTACCGGCCTACTTCGACACGAACGGCAACGGCCTGATCGATGACGACGATGAGGGCCAGGTGGTCTACACCTTCCTCATCGAAAACACGGGCAACGTCACGCTGTACGGTGTCGGGATGCCTGCCCCGGAATACGCCGACGGTTCTGGCACGGTGGCGATCACCTGTGAGCCTAGCCCGGTGACCGGCCTGCCGCCCGGTGGCATGTTGACCTGTACCGTCGTCAAACGCATCTCCGTCAACGAGGCGTGGAAGTGGCAAGACGGCGTAGATCTCGACGGCATAGCCACCGGAAAAACCCTTTATGGTCAGCTGGTGTCCGACACTGCCGCGGTGGAGATCGACACGCTAGCCGAGGCTCGGCTGGCGATCACCTCACTAACCGCCGAGGTGAGCCATGACGGCACCCTATCGCCGGGCAACCTGGTGCGCGCGGCGGGCGACAGGGTCAGATACACCGCAGTGGTGGAGAACCCGTGGTCGGGCGATGTGTTCGACCTGGGGCTAAACGACTTCGGGGCGAGCCTTTCTTGGACGTGTACGCCACATGACTTGGGTGACGCCTTATTGGCCTTCCCGTACCCGGAGGCCGCCGTGACGGTTTGCACCGCCGAGTACGTGGTGACGCAGGCCGACCTGGATGCCGGGCAAATAGACCTTGGGCTACAGGCATTCGGCCTGGACGCCAATGACGGTGACGTGCTATCGAATCTGGCCGACGTTTCGGTGTTCGTGGTGTCTGCCCCGGCCCTCACGTTGGAAAAGCGAGTTTCGCCGTCAACCGATGTACCGGCCGGGACACAGGTCACGTACTACTTCGCGGTGAAGAACACCGGCAACGTCACGTTGACCTCCTTGAATATCGTTGAGGGAGACTTCACCGGTTCGGGAAACGTGTCGGCAGTGACCTGCCCGGTCACGACATTGGCGCCGGGGACATCGACCACCTGCACCGCCGTCTACACGGTGACGATTGCCGATGTTGCCCAGGGTACGGTTACCAACACGGCCACGGCTAGGGCAAAGGATCCAAGCGGGGAGGGGATCGAATCGCCGCCAGGCTCGGCCGTGCTTTACCCGAAGCCTGAGCCAACGCCGACTCCCTCGCCGGACCCGACACCAACTCCCTCACCTGATCCGAGTCCTTCACCCGAGCCAAGCCCGAGTCCCTCGCCTGATCCATCTCCGTTGCCGACGCCCGCCCCAGAGCCGACGCCAGGTCCAAGCCCGTTGCGGACCCCCGCTCCGTTGCTGTTGATTACCGGCGGCAACGCTAGGTCAAGTCGAGATGCCGCGCCCGGCGATGTGCCGCTGCCGATCACCGGCGCCGAGGTGACGGCTCAGGTGTTGGTGGTGGTTATGTTGCTTGGCGCCGGAGTGCTTCTGCTAAGCGAGCGACACCTGGCTTCACGACGGGAGGCCCCCTGCCGCAAGTAGCTTCACCTAGACCCGGTTGCGGGCGGGAAGCCGCAGGGCTTGCCCCCATCCGCCCCGCCCCCGCCCGCAACCGACCATCCTGGCGGCGTCCGTTCCCCGGTTCATCAATGGCGATGCCTCCGGTTAACGGACGTCGCCCGATTGCCGCGAAAAGCAGCAGGCGAGCAAAACGATGTGTTCACAAGTTGAACGGGAAGCAAGATTGAGTCATGATGAGAGCATGGCAAACGTTTCTGGCGGCGGATCGCAGACCGCACTGCGTGAGCAGAACACCGCGGCGATCACCGCCGCCCTGACTTCCGGAGGACCGCAGCTACAGGCCGGTCTCGCCCGGGCCACCGGGCTTTCTCGGGCCACCGTGTCGAATATCGTCGGCGATGAGGTGGCAGCCGGACGCTTCCGCACCGAAAAAACCATGCAAAACGGCCGCTGGGGCACCCTGGTCACCCTCGCCGACAACGAGCAGTACGTTATCGGCATCGACATTGGTCGCACCCATATTCGCCTGACCGCCTCCGACGCTGCCCATCGACTATTCGGCCTCCGGGAGATCGCCCTGGAACTTGGTCACCTTCCGCCCGATACCTTCGCCCGCGCCAGGCAGCTCGTTGATGAGCTAGTGGTCGAGGCCGGGCTAGCCCGCGAACAAATCAGTCGCATCGGCATCGCCGTACCGGCCTCGATAAACCGTGACGGATACGTGGTGCAGCAGACTGTGCTTGACGAGTGGTCCGGTATTGACATCGCCGCGCTGGCCGCCGAGAAGCTACAGGTGGACGTGGTGGTGGACAACGATGCCAACCTCGGCGCCTATGCGCTGGCCGCCGGAAACCAGGAGGGCACGCTGGTCTACATCAAGGTGGCCTCCGGTATCGGCGCCGGCATTGCCATCCGTGACCGGCTCTATCACTCGATGAGTGGCCTGGTCGGCGAGGTTGGGCACATGCCCGTCGGCGAGGGTGGCCAGACCTGTTACTGCGGCTCGCGAGGTTGTCTGGAAACGCTGGCCTCCACGCGCAGCATCGCTAGTGCCTACGCGCGGATTCTTGGCGCCCCGGCCACGGTTGAAGACGTTGCCGCTGCCGTGATGGATGGGAACCCGGCCGCCGTGCGGATCGTCACCGAGGCCGGGGACGCGCTGGGGCGAATCCTGGCGTCGATATGTCACCTGCTTAGCCCGTGCAAGATCGTCATTGGCGGGCCGCTGTCGGCGGCAGGGACGGTGTTGATCGATGCGGCCGTAGCGGCCGTGCGGTTCCGGGTGCAGCCCTCCGCGTTGAAATCGACGGTGTTTACCTCCTCCCCGCTGGGGGAACGCACCGAGATGGTGGGGGCATGCCTGGCCGCCCACAATCCACCCGAAGGCGCAGCACTGGCATATTACGCCCCAGTCACTGACGACTGACCCGACCGAAACCACCTTGTGTAGCGGTGGTCGTGGTTTCGGCAGGCTGTCATGTGTCGGGACTTCGGTGACGGTTCTATCTCAGGAGGGTGGTGAGTTTGGGGGCGAGCAGCTTCGGCGCTGCGGCAGGCTTCGCCAGCGTTATCAATCGGTTATCTGTTTGTTCAACCTATGAACACTAAAATTGTTGTTGCGTTCATGGGTTGACGGGGAGTGGAAAAGTGGCTACCTTGTTCCGTGACGGGCGAGGCAGCCGGTCGCCACACTCGCCGAATGGCGCCGGAGAAGGAGAAAGCGATGACGCACCCCATCCTCGAGATGCGGTCGATCACCAAGACGTTTCCCGGCGTGATCGCGCTCGAAGACGTCAACTTCACCGTCAAACAGGGCGAAATCCACGCCATCTGCGGGGAGAACGGCGCGGGTAAATCCACGCTGATGAAGGTACTTTCCGGTGTGCACCCCCACGGCTCCTACACCGGTGAGATCATCTACCGAGGCGAGCCGGTCTCCTTCAACACGATCCGCCAGTCCGAAGAGGCCGGCATCGTCATCATCCACCAGGAACTCGCGCTCATCCCCGAACTGTCCGTCGCCGAAAACATCTTCCTCGGCAATGAGCAGAAGGGCGCATTTGGCATCGACTGGACCGCCGCTCACGAGAAGGCTCGCGAGCTGACCCGAATGGTTGGCCTTGATGCGGATACGCGCACCCCGATCAAGAACCTCGGCGTCGGCCAGCAGCAGCTAGTCGAAATCGCCCGCGCGTTGGCCAAGAACGTTGAGCTGCTCATCCTCGACGAACCGACAGCCGCCTTGAACGAAGACGATTCGGCCCTGCTGCTTGACCTGCTGCGCGACCTGCGAGCCAAGGGGCTGACCTGCGTCATCATCTCGCACAAGCTAAACGAGATCATGGCCATCTCCGATCAGATCACCGTGATCCGCGACGGCCTATGCATTGAAACCATGAACGTGAACGCGGGCGATGTCAGCGAGGATCGCATCATCGCCGCGATGGTCGGCCGCTCACTGGACTCCCGTTTCCCGCCGCACACCCCTAACATCGGCGAGGTCTTCTTCGAGGTTGAGGGCTGGACCGTCGAACACCCCGAAATCCCTGGCCGCCTCGTGGCCAAGGGTTCCTCCTTCAATGTGCGGCGCGGCGAGATCGTCGGCTTTGCGGGCATTATGGGTGCCGGGCGTACCGAGCTGGCCCGCTCCATCTTTGGCCGCACCTATGGTCGCTACCTGGGTGGCACCATCTACATCGATGGCGAAGAGGTCAAGCTCCCCAGCGTGCCCGCCGCGATCAAGCACAAGATCAGTTACGTGCCCGAGGATCGCAAGGTGTACGGCCTGAACCTGCTTGACGACATTCAGACCACCGTGGTCAGCGCCGACTGGAAGAAGGTCAAGGAACACGGTGCGCTCAGCAACAGCGCGATCCACGAGGCCGGTGAGGCCGCCCGCAGTGCGCTCGGCATCAAGGCGCACTCCGTTTCCGTGAATGTGGCGACGCTTTCTGGCGGCAATCAGCAAAAGACGCTGCTCGGCAAGTGGTTGTTCCCCGAGCCGGAGTTGCTCATCGTGGACGAACCCACTCGCGGCATCGATGTCGGCGCCAAGTACGAGATTTACGGCCTGATTAACGAACTGGCGGATGCGGGCAAGGGCGTCGTCGTAATCTCCTCGGAGCTTCCCGAGCTGATCGGCCTCTGCGACCGCATCTACACCATCTGCGAGGGCGCCGTCACCGGTGTCGTTGCTCGCGGGGAGACCGACCAAGAACAACTGATGCGCCTGATGACCGGCGTCGAGACGCATGGCGCGTTCACCCAGACCACCATTTCCACCGAATCCAACGAAGGACGATGATGAGCGAACAAATGGAACCGGTTTTGGCTGCCGCTGAACCCGTGGCGGAGCCATCGAACTCCAGGCTGAGGGCGGTTTTCGGGCCGGTGGGACGCTTCTGTGGCGCTCGCAGCCGGGAGCTGAAGGAGACCACCAGCGGCGGCGCCCGTAAGTTTGGCATGGTCTTCGCCCTGCTCGCGCTGATTATCTTCTTCCAGTGGCGCGCGCCTGGCGGCGTGCTGACCTCTAGCAATGCGCAGACCATGATCCTGGGGAACTCGTTCATTCTGGTGATGACGATGGGCATGGTGATGGTTATCATCGCCGGCCACATCGACCTATCGGTCGGATCGGTGGCCGCAACGGTGGGCACGCTGGTGGCCCTCGCCACCCACGAATCCACCGCCGTTATCAGCGGCTGGGGCTGGCCGCGGTGGGCCGGTGTGCTACTCGGCCTCGCCATCGGTTTATCCATCGGCGCCCTGCAAGGATTCCTGGTCGCATATGTGGGTATCCCCGGCTTCATCACCACGCTGGCCGGCATGATGATCTGGCGCGGCGTCGGCATGTGGATTTTAGCGGCCAATGGCTCCAACATCCCCGTGCCCTACGAGATGCGGTTCCTTGGCGGTGGTCACCTGCCCGACATCTGGAGCCGCTCGGTCTTCAACCTGAATGGCACCACGCTGATTCTCGGTGTTCTCGGCATCACCCTGGTTGTCTTAGGCGAGTTCCGCAAGCGCGCTACGGCCAAGCGGCTAGAGGGCAAAGCCCCGCTCCTGTGGATCTCTGCGACCCGAACCGGAATCTTTGTGGCGGTAATTGGCTACCTCACCTGGCTATTCGGCTCGGGCCGTGCCGGTACCGGCTTCCCCGTGCCCGGCGTAATCATTTTGGTACTCGCTGCCATCTACTGGTTCATCACCACCAAAACCATCAATGGCCGCAACGTCTATGCCGTCGGCGGCAACAAGCACGCCGCCGCCCTGTCCGGCGTGAACATCAAGCGCACCAACTTCCTGGTGATGATGAACATGTCGCTGCTGGCCTCGGTGGCCGCCATCATTTTCGTCTCTCGTTCCTGGCGCACTGGCCTAGCCGACGGTACCGGATGGGAATTGGACGTCATCGCCTCGGTGTTCATCGGTGGCGCCGCCGTCTCCGGCGGCGTCGGCACCGTGATCGGCTCCCTTATCGGCGGCATGGTGATGGTTGTGCTGAACAACGGCCTGATCCTGATGGGCGTGGGCACCGCCCAGACCAACATCATCAAGGGCGTCGTGTTGATTGCGGCCGTCGCCTTTGACGTCTACAACAAGGTGCAGGGTCGCCCATCCCTGATCGGAAAAATGATAGACGGCTTGCGCCCCAAGAAGGGCGACGAGGCAACCCTGCTCGACAAGGCGGCTCCGGTGGCCTGATTTCCCGCCGAAACCTGTTCCAAGTTCATTTAAAAGTCCCGGCCATTTGGCCACCAGACCCCGACTGACATCCAGTCGGCAAACCTCGGCCCCTCCGGCTGAAAGAAAGGCACACTCATGAAGAAGACGATTCGCTTAGTCGCCCTGGCAGCCACCGCGCTGCTCGGTGCTGCAACCCTGACCGGCTGTGGCGATGACAATGACAACGGTGGCGGCGACGCTGGCGGCGGTTTCCCAGCCGACGCACTGATTGGCGTCTCCTTGCCCCAGCAGACTTCGGAAAACTGGGTTCTTGCTGAGCGCCTGTTTGAAAACGGCCTGCGTGACGCCGGTTTCAGCTATGTTGTGCAATTTGCAAACGACGGCGTTACCGAGCAGCAGAACCAGATTGACGCCATGATCGAGCGGGGCGCCCGCGTCATCGTCATCGGCGCTATCGATGGCGCTCAGCTCGGTCCGCAGCTTGAACGCGCACACAGCGAGGGCATCCTCA
>WQZL01000008.1 GCA_009780755.1 Promicromonosporaceae bacterium
CCGGGCACGTGCGCCCGAGCCCAGCGCGGTAGGGGGTGCAAGAAAGAGGACAGGGGAGTGGGGGGGAGGGAAGGGTGTGGTGGGGGGGGGGGGGGGGGGGGGGGGGGGGGGGGGAGTTGTGTGGCAGTCTGCGAGACTCGTGGGTTGCCGGAGGGGCAGCCCGTCCAACTGAAGGGGTATCGCAATGGCTGCGAACTTGAACGTGACGTTTGGCGACATGGAGGGTGCTGCGACGTATCTGCGCAACGGGCGCGAGACGTTGGACTCCACTCTGGATGGACTCAGGTCGTACATCCAGAACCTGGTGTCGAGTGGGTTTGTTACGGATCAGGCATCGGGTGCGTTCAATGACACGTACTACCAGTTCACCAATAATGCAAGCGGCACGATCGCCGCGCTTGAGTCGCTAGCGACGTTCTTGGAGCAGGCTGCGACCGCTATGCGCGAGACCGACCAGGCGCTGGCGAACGCGATTCGGGGTTCCTGACTCTAGCGCTGCTGTGCCCAGCTGTGCTGCTGGGCGCAGCAGCCTGGCCTTTCTTGTAAGGAGTGTGCATGGCTGGCAATGACCAGCAGGTTCAAGTGAACAGTCCTCGCTCGGTAGCGGCACCGGATGTTCGCGTTACGCCCGTGGACGTGCAGTCCATTGGTGTATCCACTGCCCCCGTGATCGGTTCTGCTGCTGATGTTCCGCGGCAGGCTAGCCAACAAGCTGCCGCAGGTGTGACTCTGGACTCGCTGTCGCATTACTCGGCATTCGTTACGCCAACCAATCCAGGGGATTTCACCAAGCCTGATGTGCCAGAGCATGAGGGTGTGACTCTGGACACGCTGTCACAGTACGTGGCGTTTGAAACGTCCACCGATCCTGAGGAGTTTGTTAAGCCCGGGGTTCCGTTGGGTGAGGGCGAGGTGGCCCCTGAGCTTCCGGATGTGTTTGAGGTTGCCGAACGCGAAGAATCGCTGAAACCCGACTTGCCAGAGCATGAGGGATACACCCTGGACACGCTGTCACAGTACGTGGCGTTTGAAACGCCTACTGATCCTGAGGAGTTTGTTAAGCCTGAGGTTCCGTTGGGTGAGGGCGAGGCGGCCCCTGAGCTTCCGGATGTGTTTGAGGTTGCCGAACGCGAAGAATCGCTGAAACCCGAGCTGACTATCGATGAGCTAACACGGGAATGGTACGAGGATGCCGATGCCGACCCGGCGGGGCTTGCGGGCTGGGATCATAGGTCTGCGGTGCGAGGGGCAACCAGCGTAACCGGTATCAACCCGCCGCCTGGAAGCGGTGCTGAAAGCCAGGCTGCGCCGCCGCAGCCAGCGCCGCCTCCTGCCGCCGGTGGGTCAACCCCAACACCCGAACCACAACCGACCCCAACACCACCTCCACCGGCAGCTGCGGCTCCACCAAGCTCTGGTGGTAGCGGTGGTGGTGTGTATGCCGAGTTGAGGGTTGATACCGCAGCGCTTGTCGGTCTTGGCCGGAGCCTAACCACGGTGGCTACCGAGTTCTCCAGTGCTGGAGAAAATGCCGCCGAGGCGGCTAGTCATGTTGCGCACAGCGGGCTAGCAAGCGCGATCAGAGACTTTGCCAACAACTGGAGTTCTCGACGCGATGACATCTTTGACGGCCTAGAGTTTGCGGCAAGGGCTGCCACAGCCATTGGTGAGCAGATTGCGGCTGCTGACGCCGAACTGAAGTGCGCTGCTGTTTCGTTTGCTGATGGAATGTCAACGGGAGGTTACTGAGCATGTCTGCTTATGACTGGACGCCGCTTGGGCGGCGCGACAATCCTTTTCCGGGCGATCCAGGTGCGGTGAGAACGGCTGCGACTGGGTACGCGGCTGTTGCCGTGGCCATTGAGACCGCGGGTACGAACCTTGACACGTTGACGTGTCTGGATGACACGCGTTCTGAAGCGATTGATGCGCTGCGCGATCAGGCCATTGAGGTGGTGTCTGACATTACTGTCGCGAAGGGACGGTATAACACTGCTTCTGCTGCGCTTAACACGTATGCCGATGCGCTTTATGTGGCGCAAAGCGCGGCGGCCACGGCTCTGAACAATGCTGCGTATGCGCAGGGGAACCTTGGAGGAGCGCAGGCAGAAGTGGATCGCCTGCAAGGGGAAGTGCAAACTGAGTTCCGAACCCAGATCGCGCTGCCAAGAAGGTCGCTCGATGGTGGACCGGAGCAGAATTGGACCAGACACCGCACGCTATCTGATGCGCTGGATACAGCGCAAGCGCACCGTAACAGTGTGCAAGGCAATATCGACAACGCCATCGCACAGTTGCGCCAAGCAGAAGCCGACCACGACGAAGCCGGCCGAGCCGCAGCCAGGAAAATCCGAGACTCCTTCAACGACGGCCTCACCCCTGGATTCTGGGGGCAGTTGTGGCAAAACGTCACGGACTGGGTTCGATCAGTAGCCGACTTCTTTGGATCTATCGCAGGATGGCTTGGAGTCATTGGAGTTCTCCTTGCAATTATACCAGGACTTAACAAAATTGGACTTGCGCTAATTGCTGTTGGAAAATTGGCAGGGAAAGTAGCCTTTGCGGCTGAGATACTTTTAGTTTTCACAAGTGAGCGGAACTGGACAAGACTAGGCTTGGGGACACTGTCTATGGCTTTGGGCAATGTGAAAAAAATGGGCAACGCGATTCGATCAATTAACAAAAAGCGAAACGCTGGAGTTGACGGGCTTGCAGATAATATGAAGCGTAATGCAGAAAATTGGAAAGACATTGGGGGTATGTTTGATGCGGGGAAAAACGGTGCAACCGTAGGCAAGGAGGGAGACAGTTGGGTTAGGGATGGCACGCCTCCGCCGTGGTGGAACCCGGACATTTCGCCAGCAGTAGCGAGCGGGAGATGATTCTTTGTATGGGGCTGTAAATTCGCTTATGAATAACTCTTCACAACGCTTAACTCGGCCGAACTTTGTTTGGCAATGTTATAACAGGAAACCTGAGTACAAACAAGTCAATCTCACTCTGAGAAAGGCGATGAAGTTCATATGATCTACGAAAGGGTCGTTTACGAGAACAACGAAGTGCAAATTGGAAGAAATAAAGGACGCATAGCAGCCAGGCCGGGATCGGTGATTATTGCGGATGGCGAACTGTCGTTACGCAAACACAATGGACGAGTCATAATCCGGCCACACCTTTACGATGTGAAGGCCGAGCTTATGGGAAGCGGACAGGTGCGCGTTCGGGTGTATGATGATGACGATTACACGTTTATTCTGTGCTTCGACGTGTCTGGCATGGACAACAGCCGAGATCGCGCGATGCAATTCTTGCAAGCACTAAAATCGGCTTCAGCTCAGGCCCCTAGTGCGCCGAAGCCTTCTGGGCATACACCTGCGGGCAAACGTGCAAAAAATTGTGTATTTGTGATGGGTGGTGTACTAGCCCTTGGAAGCATTCCGTTGGCGCGTGTATTGTTTCCAGAACATGAGGTAATAGCGCAAGGAGTTGGCGCGGGCTTTACGGGGCTAAGCGCAGGACTGTTTATGGGCATAACAGTTCTAACGGGAATTCTCGGATTACTAGTTGGAGTAAGGGTAGATAAAAAGCATGAAGAATGAAATGAGATATACCATGCGACGCAAGAAAGGCTACGCAAATGACTATAAGTGAAAATGATGCCGCTGATACACAAGTGAATATAGATCAGTTTGATAAGCCAATGCCGGCCGGCTACCGAGGGGAATGCGTGCAAATCACAAAGGGAGCAGGCAGAATGGTTGCGAAGCAAGGTTCTGTGTCAGTCGCCGACGGTATAGTGTCGTTGTACACAGATCGTGGGCGACTCCGCGCTCGCGCACCTGTTCATGAGGTGAAAGTTGAAGCTGTGTCCCATGGACAGGTTCGGGTTCGCATGTACGGTGGTTGGTATACGCTCTGCTTTGACGCCGCGAGCGTGTATTTCCCAAACTCCTCTAGCGCTGTTACTAACAGTTCTGATTGGCGGAAAACATGCTTTGAGCGCGCCATCGAGATAGAGCAAGCAGTAACTCCGCGCGCTTTAGGGAAAAAGCCGCCAGGTCATACAGCGACAGGTGGATTTGCAATGAATCTCATCTTTGGAATAGGCGGCTTATTAGCCATAGGAAGTGTTATAGTGTTGAATATCACGTTCCCCGATCACGAGACAGGGTCGGGAGTTA
The DNA here is from genome assembly GCA_009780755.1 of Promicromonosporaceae bacterium. Lineage (GTDB taxonomy): Bacteria > Actinomycetota > Actinomycetes > Actinomycetales > Cellulomonadaceae > Xylanimonas. Next base: position 4,182 of record WQZL01000008.1, read on the forward strand.
GTGCGGGCTTCACCGATGCTGGCGCCGGGGCGTTCATTGCTATCGTGATTGCGACATTGGTTTTAGGGTTTTGGGTTGGGGCAAAGGTTGATAAAAAACATGATAGTGATGATTCCCGAAGTCGGATGCTTAGAGAGAAGTCGTAAACTTGCAAAACGAGCTATTAAATGAAGCGAATTTTGGTTCACCGATGCGGACGCATTCCCGGGCAAAGTCTCGGAGAAAAGCAGCAGACGCCGGGGAAGGAGTGAGAAGTTGGATTTGGTTCCTTGGCGCGATCCTTAGTTTTGGAGCTGCTATTTTGCTTCATTTCGTTCGCCCGGAAGATGAAGTGTTGACAGGACTCTACGGCGGGTTTACAGAGCTTGGGTTGCAGGTCTTTTTTGGCGGGACGGTAGCGACTATCATCCTGGGACTCGTAATCGAATCGGCTCTCAAAAAAAGGTGCTTGCGCAAAAGAATGGAACGAGCCGAAGATGATGTTCCTGTTGAGCGGGAAAAAAGCTCAATGCCCTGTGATGATGAAAGCGAATGATGACTGCCATTAGCAACTTAGATTCGCAAAGCTTTTTTGTTGAGGGCAATGCGGCACGCAAGGTCAATGCTGTGTATTACCAGGGGGTCGATACGGTTATCGGTCACTGGACTGGGGTTTGGGCGCTTGCACGGCATGGGACAGTCACCATTTCCGGTGGGATTTTAACCTTGCGTAACACGCGCGGAAAAATAATCAATGAAGCAGCGGTGTCGGAAGTATCGGTGAAACTCGGTCGCTTATCAGGCAATGCCATTGTTCGCATGAATGGCACAAAATACTTTGTGCAAGTCGAGGGTGGCGAGCCTTTCACCCGCGCCAGCTCCTTCCAGGACACTATGGCGCCCATCAGAGCAACTCAAAGGTTTGTTGCGGCCTTTAGGCGCGCTTCTGCGGTGTTGATGGAGGAACAGTGATGCCTGGCCTGGCAAATGCAGTCACGAATCAAGGAAAGCTCATGAGATCTACAAAGAAAACGAGAGAAAGGACGCAGTTTGTCGTGTTGAATGTGTAAGTTTACTTCCAAGAAAGGAGATGTGCTGTAATGAACTCTGTGAATAAAGGAACTACTAGTCAAGATGCCCCCGCTGAAACCTCGGGTTCTCTGATGGGCTACCGAGGTGAGGGCGTTACGATTGCGCACTGGACTGGTTTGTGGGCTATGCACAGGCGTGGAACCGTGGTGATTTCCGACGGCCTGCTGACGTTGTGTGACAAACGAGGTCAGGTGGTCAAACAGGCTCCTCTTTCGCGCGTCTCAGCAAAGATCGGACTCATTTCAAGAGGTGCACGGCTGCGTATGAATGATTCGCGCTACCTTGTGATTATTGACGACGATAAGCCGCATGCGGTGGAAGTGTTCGATTCGCCAGCTGAAGCTTTCGCGAGATATACTGAAACGGCTCTTTTTGTTGCGGTTCTCAACTCGGCTATTGAGTCACTGAAACAAGAAAGTATCGACGATGTCAGAACTTAATGGAGCTTCGCCAGAAACGCCTGATGACTTGGATCAGGCAGCCATTCCACAGGAGGCGATAATTGTGGTGCCTCCCAACTGGTGGGTGGTATCGCTAGCCTCGGATGAGCGGCGGAAACGCTCGGTGAAGAAGCTGGTGGAGAGGCAAGCCGGTGGCGCTGACGTTAACGCACAGCTGCGGGCGGAGCTTCGACAAGAGTTGGACGGGTTGACCTCAGCTGCAATGCAAAGGGGCGGGCGTTTGTACGCGGTATCGCTGATGCAAAACGAGGAGGGCGATCCGCTTGCGGCCACGGTGCTGGTCTCCCGAGAGATCGTCGAGCTAGAGACGATCCGAGTGCGGCTGGCACTGGGTGACGTGGAGACCGTGGAGGCAGAAGGCGAGTATGGCCCGGTGTATCGCACGATCAAAACGGAACCCGGCCCTGAACTGTGGGGCGCCCAAGACATCGAACAGCTGATCGTGAACTACTGGCTAGAACCGCCTGACGGTCTAGGCGTCTACCGAGCCACCTTCACCACCCCGCACCTCGAACTCGAAGAAGGCATGATTGCCCTCTTCGATGCGATGGTTGAATCCGTAACCGTGTTGGGGGCAGAGTAATGCCACAACGTCTACCTTCTAAGCCGCCGGTTATTGCGGGAATGTCGTATGTGAACCCGCTGGGGGCTGGTGGGTTTGCTGATGTGTTCTTGTATCGACAGGACATGCCTGCTCGGCAGATCGCGGTTAAAGTGCTGCTGGCCACGGTGGTGGATGCCGAGGTGCGGCGGATGTTCAATGCCGAAGCTGATGTGTTGGCCCGGCTTTCGTCACACCCGTCAATCTTGACCATATACCAAGCCAGCATTTCCGCTGATGGACGGCCCTATATCGCGATGGAATACTGTCCGATGTCGTTGGGGGCGCGGTATCGGCAGGAGAAACTGGCCGTGCCCGCCGTGCTTGATGCCGGGGTGCGAATTGCGTGCGCATTGGAAACCGCGCACCGGGCTGGGGTGCTGCACCGCGACATAAAGCCATCGAACATTCTGGTCACCGAGTTCGGCAACCCTGTGCTTTCCGACTTTGGCATCGCCGCTGCGTTGAAGGGGTTCGAGGCCACTGCCGAGGCGGCAATGACCGTGCCGTGGAGCGCCCGTGAGGTGTTAACTGGCAGTACCGCTGGGACAATAGCCTCCGAGGTGTGGAGTTTAGGCGCCGCCGTTTACTCGTTGCTGGCCGGGCGTAGCCCATTTGAGCAAGCCGGTGCCGGTCGCAATGATCGCGATCAGCTGATCCGCCGTATCGACAAGGCCTCTTACACGCCGATTGGTCGCACCGATGTGCCTGCTGCGTTAGAGCAGGTACTCGTCCGCTCGATGGAACGCAATCCGGCTAAACGGTATGGCAGCGCCCTTGAAGTGGCTCAGGCTCTCCAAGCGACACAGGCTCAGCTAGGTCTTGCGGTCACTCCTCTTGACGTGCCGGGCGACCACTGGGGCACTGGGGAGGCTGTCCGCTTAGATGACGATCAGTTGCGTGGGGCCGTGAGGGCGTCTGTTGAATACACCTCGAAGCGCAAACCCAAGCCAGGCAAGGAGTCTCTTGCGGCCGGAGGGGAAAAGCGACGCAGAGGTCGTCGTTGGCCGCTGGTGATCGGAGGCGTAACTGCGGCCCTGCTGATCGCAGGCGGAACCGTGGCCGTTCTCATTTTAACGGGAGTGCTTGGCTGATGAACAAACGCAAGATAACCGCTAGCGCAGTGGTGATCGCGCTGATCGCGATAGCGACAGGAGCGGCGCTCTGGCCGGGTCTGGATGCCCAAGAGCCGTACCGAATAGACCCAACCCTCTGGGCGCTCAACACCTCGTCTAGCAGATATGGGCGCGTGAACCTCGACATCGACGAACTCGACACCGTGCGAGCCATTGAGCGACCCGCCCCAATGGTGGCCCAAACCCGTAACGCTGCGGTCATATTTCCGCTGGGCGGAGCGCGGGCGGCCACAATTGATGCCGCCAACCCCATTAACCTCACTGACTCTGCCCTGGATGGGGTTGCTGCCCTGGCCGGAGCCGTGCAGGTAGAGGCAGCAGGCGATTACCTGGCTTTCATCACCGAGGCGGGAATGCTGTACGTGGGTCTACTCGACAACCCCGGCCTTACCACACGCATCTACGTACCCATCCCTGACTCCGATGAGTACGAGGCGTTCATCGCTGACGCGATGTCTCTCGCCGAAAGCGGGTTAGTAACCGCATATTCGACGGCAACTGCAACCGTGTTGCAGGCCGAGGTCGGACACTACGGTGGGGTGACGCTAACCGATGTACCTGGCGGGCCGTCAACAGAGGGGGTGGCGGTTACCGCAGTGGGTGAGAGCTGGGCGCTGATTAGCGATACATTAATGTGGATTTCCGGGCTTGATGCTCCCATTTCGTTACCCATCGCAGGCGAGGTTGTGGTGCCGCAGCGGGCATCAGCGACGGGGGAGACTTTTGTGATTGCCACCGCGACCGCGTTGCTTGAAGTCAGCGCAGTCGGCGCCGTTACCAACCTCACCAGCCTTGCTGAGCCGGGTGTGCCTGCCGCGCCCCGACGCGGCCTGGATGGAAGTGCTTACGCGGCCTGGCTCACCCAAGGTACCGGTGGTGGAACCCTCTGGGTTCAGGGAGAAACTACTCTGCTTGACTTTGGTGGGCTGGCCCTGGAGGCCGAACCCTCACCGCGTTTTCTGGTCAGCGCTGATCGAATTGCGCTTAACGAGACCGTGACCGGCTGGGTTTGGACCGTGCCGGATGGTCGCCTGCTGCCTTCTAGCCAACATTGGGATCAGGTTGATCCAGAACATGCTGCCCGCGATGAAGAGGCAACAGCTATCGCTGAAACTAACGATCCGCTGCCACCGGTGGCCGAGGATGACGAGTTCGGAGTTCGCCCCGGAGAAGGCACCATGACGGTGCTTCCGGTGCTACTCAACGATCACGATCCCAACGGTGACGTACTCACCATCGATGGGGCCAGCCTTACCGGCCTAAACCCGGCCTTCGGCACACTCGCCCTCACCGACGATGGGCAACGAATTGTGTTTACCGCCGGGCCGAACGCAGTTGGCAGCGCCAGCTTCACCTATGTGGTAACCGATGGCACCACCATTGATGGACGTCGCTCGAATGCGGCCACCGTCACCTTAAACGCCGTCGATTTTACCCAAAACAACGCGCCACGATGGTGCGGAGACGGTGCGGTAATCGGCTGCCAAATGGAGTGGCCCAGCCCCCAGGTTTCGCCAGGCGGCACTGTCGAGTTCTCGGTGCTTGATGCCTGGGTAGACCCCGAGGGTGATGGAATCTTGCTAATAAATGCCATAGTGACTCACGGCAGTGGGCGAGTGGCCTTCACTCCGGAAGGTACGGTTGTCTACCGGCATGAAGATCCCTCCGGCAGCGAGGAACGAGTCACCGTCCTGCTTACCGTATCCGATACCTTCGGCGCCACCGCAACCAAAGAGATTATGGTATCGGTAATAGATGAGCCGCGCATTACAGCCGCTGCATTCGCCGCCACAGTGCGCGTTGGGGAATCGGCCAGCATCGACATTGGCCCCCACGTCTCAGGAACAGCGGGCACGATTCGCCTCACCGATGCAGCCCTAGACGACGGCGCCCTGGCCACCGTCTCTATTACCAATGCCGACACCCTCGACTTCCGGGCCACCGCACCGGGCACGTTCCTGGTCACCTACACGATTGCCGACGCCACCAACACCGCGCAGGCCACCGTGCGCGTCACCGCAGTGCCAACAGAGGCAGGTGGTCTGGCCACCGCGCCGGTGACCATCATGGTTCGCCCCGGCGCCGATGTAACCGTGGACGTACTCGAAGCGGTCTACAACCCTGGCGGAGCCGTGCTGCTCCTGGCCGACGTCACTCACGAGGCGGCCAATGGGGCAAGTCTGACGGTAGATGCCCTCGCTTCACAACTCCTCCGGGTCACCGGCACCACCGCCGATGCGACACCCGGACGACTCGGCACCATCCGATACACCGTAACCGACGGCACTGGTGAGGAGGGCGGCTCCGTAAGGGGCGAGGCCACCGTATTCCTGCTACCGGACGTGATCGATGCCATCCCCATCGCCGTCGATATGGTGGTAACAGTGCGCGCTGGGGCGCAGATCGACGTGCCGGTTACTGCCAACGACATCTCGCTCTCCGGGGCACCGCTCACCTTAGACCCGCGCACAGTCCGCTCATCCTCCGAGGAGCTGCTGGCCTTCGGTGCCGGAAACGTGCTACGGATTTTAGCCCCGGCCACGGCAGGGGAGTTCCGCGTGGATTACGCGGTATTCGCCGATGGCGACCCATCGCTTTTCGACACGGCCACCGTGACAATTCACGTGATCGGCGACGATCACCCGAACCGACCACCACGAGCGCCAAATCTGATCGGTCGGGTAATTGCCGGTGAATCCGTTCGCATTCCCTTCGACCCATTCGGGGTGGATCCAGACGGCGATCCAGTTCAGCTCTCGGCGATTCTCACCCAACCGGAGGTTGGCTCGGCTGCGCTCTCTGAGGATGGCCGAGCCATTGTGTTCACCTCCGTGGCTGGGGATCAAGGTCAACGTGAGTTTGAATATGAGATCGATGATGGCCGGGGCGCTCGTGCAACCGGAATTGTTCGGGTGGGGGTACTCGGCACAGAGGCCGATCTGACCCCGATTACCTTCACCGACTTTGTCTCGGTGCAGGCAGGCAGCACCGAAAGCGTCCGTGTCGATGCGCTTGCTAACGACATAGACCCCAGCGGTGGCACCCTGCGCATCACGGCCGTAGAGCCGAATGCCCTAGCTGGCACGCTTGAACATGAACGGCTGGCCGCGCTGATCCGAAACGCGGATGCCATCGCTGAGGGGGAGGCTAGCTACATCGAACTGTCCGCTCCTGAGGAACCAGGGCGGCTAACGTTTCGTTACCACGTCACCAACGAACACGGCAATGTAGGCATTGGTCTCATCGTGCTTCGGGCGGTGCGTGGCGAGGTACCCAACTTCCCGATGGTGGCCGACACCATTCTCACCGCCGCTACCAGGGATGAATTCACTGAGGGTGTCGATGTGGTATCCGGTAGCGCGGCCTGGCCTGGCGGCAGACTTGCTGACCTGGAGTTATCGCTCTGGGCCGGTGATGGCGGCTACCTGACCGCCGATGTTGAGGTGAACCGAAGTGTTTTAAGCGGCCCGCTCACCGACGATGGGCGGCTGATCCCATTTATCCTCACTGCTCGCACTACGGATGCGGACGAGTCTGCCAAGATTCCAGAGACGTTCGGTTTTCTTGTAGTCCCCAGCGCGGCAGAGCTTGTGCCGACCATGCAGACGAATGCGCCAACCATCTCTGTTGATGAAGGCGAGACGGTCACCTTTGATATGCGGGATCAGGTGGCCATTCCATCCGGTCGCGATCTTCTCATTGAAGCGCCCATCGCAGCCTCCGGCGCTCGCCCCGAGGGGCGCTGCGCTCACGTTTCAGGTACCTTGATCGAGTACAGCGCTGGCATGGGGGCACCCTGGAGCGACCGCTGTAAAGTCACTGTGCGCTTTGATGGGCAAGAGTCGGGTTCGGTGATTCCGGTGCCCCTTGTTGTGGTGCCGCAGCTGCCCCAGCCGGTGCTTGCGGGTGCGGCGATCACCGTAAACCCGAATGACACCTTTACTCTTTCCCTAGCCGATATGGTCACCTGGCCCGGCGGACAAGTCGGGGTGGAAGTGCCCATCTTCACGGTGGCGGGCGAGGCTGACCACTTAACAATTGTCCACTCAGGTGACACGTTAACGGTTATCACGAACGAGCGCGCCACCCCTGGCGCGGTTGCCGTACTCCAGGTAGGCATCACTAACTACCCGGATGTGGCATCTGTGGCTCTAACCGTGCGCGTTGGACCGTGGCCAGATGGACTACCCACCGGCGGAACAGCTGTGACCACCTGCCGGGAGACGGATGCCACCTGCCTGGTCACGGTGATCGGAACCCCAGGGGAGACAAATCCGCGTGGCGGACGATTGCTGCTGGACTCCGTTGACCCGCGTGGCTCATGTATCGGGTTGGCCTTCGCCCGCGTAGACGATTCCACAGTGAGCATTACCGCAATGCCGGGCGCGCCAGGTGGCACCTGCTCAACCACCTTCACCGTGATGACGGACACCTCCGATCCAGTGATCGGTGCCGGACTGAATGCTGGCACGCTTACCGTCGATTTCCAGGCTCGGCCAATGGGGCCAGCTGGGGTTGCCCAAGTAGGCTTCGGTGCAGGATACGTGGTACTTGGCGTCACACCTGGCGGGGCCAGTCGCTCATACCCACCGCTTGATGGATTCACCGTATTATCTGGTGGTGTCGAGGTTGGCTCCTGCGACCCTGCCGGTGTCTGCGCGCCTATCGCTTCGCCCACCGGGCAACGCCGCCACTTCGAGGTGGTCTCACGCAATTCCGTCGGTACCTCGCCGGACTCAGTGAGTACCGGTGAAGTGTGGGCATATGCGCCGACCACCTGCCCAACCGGGATGACGCTGACCCCGGTGCCCTACGGTAATGCTGGCGGGCGAGTGCGTGTTGTCGTGTACGGCATCGATCCATATACCGCCTACATTTACCTGGGCGCCGACAATCCCAACTGGCGTAACCGACTGCCGGTTGCTTATGGCCGCGTAGAGCATGTTATTCCACTGTCGAACGATGGCGGAACGGTAGGAGTAACCCCCGTTTCCCGGTATGTGGTACCGCCGGGGGTGGGGCCAACCGGAACTGTGGGGGCAAACTGCATAACCCGCATCGGAAATGGTGTTGGCGCGCCATCTGCGCCAAGCATCCGGGCAGAAGTAGCCGGGGTTGATGGTGATTACGCGACCATATCGGTGGCCACCGACGAGGTTGCTGTGCACGCTGGAGCTACCGCTCGCTACGGATTTTCCCGCTACCCCTACCCGTGCCAGTCGAGCGGGACGGCCATGACCACGACTATCACGGTGCGAGCCGGAGAACAGCATCGCTTCCGAGTATGTGCCGCCGCCTATGTTGGCGATCAGCGCTTCGGTGAGACCTCGGTTGTTTCCGAGCAGCTTTGGGCCATTGTGGTGCCCGATGCGCCAGCCGGGCTGACCTTTGATGTAAGTCGGGAACCGCAGATAACCAACAACAGAACCGGCGCCGTGTGGGATGTCACCGCTTCATCGCCAGCTCGTCCAGCGGGCTTTAGAACGCCGCGAGGGTTTGGGCTGCACTATGAACACAACAGCCTCTTCGGAGCTGACTTCCGCTGGGAGAGCTGGTTCACTCACCTGCCCACCGGCACGGTTGGGACACATGGGCCTATCCTCCCGGCTGACCCACACCGACCTGGTCCGGTACGCGTTAATTCCGTAACCCCCCTCGTTTGTGAGGCCGGATATGCGCCAACATTCAGCGTATACGCGCTTGGTGGGGTGCCATTCATCGAGCTGGTTAGAGCTGATGCGATGTCGGCCGACGGCGCTCAAATCGCTCACCTGGAAGGCGTTGTTGCCTTGGTGCCCGACGGCACAGTGCGATTAGAGGGCATCCGCGTGCTAGTGAGGTGGCCCGCCTTCCCCTCCCTGCTACCTGCGGAGCTATGGCTTGGCCAGGTGGATTGCATAGTTCCAGAACCTGACCCTGATCCGGACCCAGACCCTGATCCGGACCCAGACCCAGACCCAGACCCTGATCCGGACCCAGACCCTGATCCGGACCCTGATCCAGATCCAGACCCAGACCCTTACCCACCGACGCCCGGAGACTGAACAATCAACATGACCATCAACCAAGAACAGGCAACCTGGTTCCAGGAGACCTTTGCCGCTGTAGCAGACAATGTGGAAAGTGTGCTGCTTGGCAAGAGAGCCATCGTTGAACTGGTGCTATCTGCGCTGGTCAGCGAAGGGCACGTACTCCTAGAGGATGTGCCCGGCACAGGCAAGACCTCCCTAGCCCGGGTAATTGCTCAGTCGATTCACGGCACTAGCTCCCGAATACAATTCACCCCGGACCTACTACCCGGTGATGTCACGGGCATAACTGTTTACGATCAGAAATCCAGCCTGTTTGAGTTTCACCACGGGCCAGTGTTTGCCAACGTCGTGCTTGCCGACGAGATCAACCGAGCCTCCCCAAAAACGCAGTCCGCGCTCCTAGAGGTGATGGAGGAGGGGAAGGTCACCGTGGATGGTCACACCCGCGAGGTCGCCTCGCCCTTCTTGGTTATCGCCACCCAGAACCCGGTGGAACAGGCGGGCACCTACCGGCTGCCGGAAGCGCAGCTAGATCGCTTCATGCTCAAAACCACGCTTGGCTACCCCGATCATGCAACCACCATAAAGATCATCGAGAGCACAGGGCAGACGCGAGCGGAGATCAAACCAGCAATCGACCTAGAGACGTTAACCAAGATGAGCGCAACAGCCAGGGATGTGTTTGTGAATCCGATGGTTATGGATTACATCGCACGAATGGTTGAGGCCACTCGCGATGCTGAACAGGTGCGCCTCGGTTCCAGCGTGCGCGGAGCCTTGGCCTTGACGCGTGCCGCTAAAGCCCGAGCCGCAGCCGAGGGGCGCACCTACGTGGTGCCCGATGATGTCAAGGCACTGTCCGGGCCAGTGCTGGCCCATCGACTGATTCTTCACCCGGAAGCCGAGTTCGATGGGGTAACCGCAGAAGCAGTACTCGCCCAGATCATCCTCGAAGTGCCACCACCATCGGCACCAGCGGAGTGAGCTAAGTGTCCTTCACCACCGAGACGCGTCTATCGCGAACCGAAACCAGAACCGGGACTATCACTCGCACAGTTATTGCGGCGCCTACAAATGGGCGGGTAGAGAACGTCATCATCCAGATTGCGCAGTGGTGGCAGGCCACACGAGCCATCGCCAGGCAGGTGCTGGAGGTGATTCGGGCCGGGGTAACCTCGGTGGGGTGGCTGATGCTTGCCACAGCGACGCTAGGTTTGCCGGCCGGTTTGATCTGGGGATGGGCCGAATGGGTAGTGGCCGGATTGTCGGCCACCGTCATCATTGTGATAGCCCTACCCTTCTTGCTGGGAACCGTGAATTACCGGATCGATTTCGAGGCATCACACACCAAGGTGACCGTAGGACAAGACGCTGCTATCGGCCTGAGCATTACAAATGAGACGGCCCGGATCGCGCTACCGGCCCGCTTAGACGTGCCAATCGGAGAAGGATCGGTACAGATTTACCTGCCATTGCTCGGACCAGGTCGCAGCATGAGTAAACGGATTCCGGTGCCAACGGATCGTCGTGGCGTGGTGCCTATCGGCCCAATTACTCTGGTGCGAACTGATCCGATTGGTGTGCTGCGACGCGAGGCACGCTGGCAGGAACGAACCGAGGTGTTCGTTCGACCCCGCATCGTCACCACACCCTCAACCAGCATAGGGCTGGTTCGAGACCTGGATGGAACGCCAACCCGCAAACTCGTCGATTCGGATATTTCGTTTCACGCAATCCGCGAGTATGCAGCCGGCGATGCGCAACGGCACGTGCATTGGAAGTCCACCGCGAAAACCGGGCAGCTCATGGTCAAGCAGTATGAGGTGTCAATGCGCTCTCGCTTGGCCGTGGTACTCAGTTGCGCGCGAGACGAGTTCGCAGATGATGAGGAGTTCGAGTTAGGCGTTTCCGTGGCGGCCTCGGTGGCAGTTCAGGGAATCCGCGACGGGCGGGATGTTGACGCAATTGTCAGCGCGGAGATTCCCGAGGTGGCCCGCTCGCGGGTACGGGCAATCGCAAATCTAGCCACGGTCACGCCTTCGGTGCTGCTCGATGGCACCTGCCGGATCGGCCTGCGAGAGTCGACCATGCCATTAGAAGAGGTGTGTCGCCTGGGTGCTGAATCATCCGACAAAATTTCGCTGGCTGTCCTGGTGTGCGGCTCCACAGTTGGTTTGCGTCGATTGCGCCGCGCCGCCCTGACCTTGCCAGCCGATACCGCGATCATCGCAGTGATTTGCGATGAGCGCGCCCACCCGACCATGCATCAGTTGGGCAACCTGAGTGTGCTAACAGTTGGGGTGCTTGACGATTTGACCGGCCTGCTGGTGAGAGCGGGTGCGACATGACCCGAAGGTGGAGGAATCAGATCGGCCCATTCGAGGTCGATGGCATGGTCTACGTGTTGGCGATGTTGGGGTTGGCCACTTTTGCGGCCTGGCCAATCTACAGATCGTCATCGTTCCTAGCGGTAGCCGGAACAGCTACTGTGACGGGGCTTGCTTTGGCGCTGCTATATCGGCTGTTTTGGCCCCGCCCCTGGGGTATCGCGGCGCTGGCGTTGGTCGCTTACCTATTGTTTGGCTTGACCTTGACAATGCCCGCCTGGGAGGTCGGTATCGCCCTAGCAATTCGTGGCGTACTCGCCGGGCCGGTTACGGCCTGGCAGAACCTGCTCACCGTCTACCTTCCGGTAGGCGGTTACCAAAACCTGCTGGTGCCAGCATTGCTGGTGTTTTTACTCGGTGCGCTGGGTGGGATGCTGCTTGTAATGCGGCGCGAACGAGCTGCCCTGGCCGTGCCGCTGCTGCTGGCCTGTGGGCTATTTGGTCTGCTGTTTGGCTCAGATGCAACTGGTTCGAGCTGGTATTTCGCGAGAATCCACCTCACGTCGGGGCGAGAAACGTTGCTAGGTGTAGGTGGTCTGCTCATTTCGCTGGGTTGGTTGGTCTGGCGGACACAGCGAAATAGGATCAACACCAAACTACGACCCATACAGGACAACGAAGCAGACGGCTCACCCGAGGCAAAAGGCATCCGCAAACCGGTAATTCGAGTGATCTCCTTTGCGGCAGTGTTGGTGGTGGCGTTATCCGTTGGAACCGGACTCTCTTCGGTACTGCTCACTGGCTCACGTCAGACGCTTCGGACCGGAAGCGGTCCCGACCTGCGCATAACCTCCGCAGTAAGCCCGCTGTCACAGTTCCGCACCTTCTTCGGTGCTGAACTGTACGACATGGTGCTGTTCTCGGTGAGTACCGATGGCCCCGTGCCCGAGCGAGTTCGACTCGCCGTGCTGACCGACTTCGACGGTCAGGTCTTCTCTGCGGGCGCGCCAGGAGCGGCGACACAGTTTCGCCGCGTGCCATCTGTACTTAACGCCGGAAACGGGGAACCCACGCAAGTGCGGATAGAAGGCTACCGACTAGATGAATTCTCTTCGCTGTGGTTGCCCATCGTGGGAACGCCCGAGCGGATCGCCTTTGATGGCCCACGACCGATAGAACTCCGCAACTCTTTCTACTTAGATCGCAGTGCCACAAGCGCCGTGACCACGGCTTATGGCGGGATGCGGGAAGGAGACCAGTTGGTGATTGAAGCACGAGTTCCGCCGTCACACGAGCCGAGTGAACTGATCTCACCAGGTAACCATCCCAGGTGGTCAGCCCCGGAGGCATTGCGCCACTGGCTGGAAGAAAATCCCGTTCCGAACACCGGAGCGGGGCTGGTGGAGGCAGTAAACAACCTTCGCTCACGTGGACACCTGAGCCATGCGGTAACTCCTGACGCAGAGCAAGTGTGGATAGAAACTCTCTCCGCAGATGGGTATCAGTTTGTGCCCAGTGCTGCCGGACATTCCTATGGGCGCCTTGATCTTCTGTTCCGAGAGCTAAATGAACGCCAGCAGGTTGCAGGTGATTCCGCAATCGCCTCCCTGGTAGGAGCGGGAGGCAATGATGAGCAGTTTGCCGCTGCTGCTGCACTCATAGCCGATCAACTCGGGTTCCCCGCTCGCGTTGTGATCGGTGCCCATTTGGGGACAGACGGGCACACTCGGCTTGACCCAGACATCCCAATCTGCGCAGAAGGGCTATGCACCGGCGGTTCAATGAGCGCTTGGATCGAGGTGCAGGGCATAGATGGCCGGTGGGCGCCCATTGATGTGCGTCCGCAGCATAGGCAGCAAATTGTCGAGCAGGTTGACGCCACCCGATTACCCGAGCATCCAACCGAGGTAAGGCCCGACATAGCCGAAGAAGTGTTACCGCCAGACTCGCAGCGTGCCGGTGGTGGAGCGCTAGGCACCACCGCTACCACTACGAGAGAGGATGTCGCAGCCGCGACACACTGGCCAGTATTCAGAGCGATCGGCATCGGGCTGCTGATTATGTTGGCGCTACTCGGGCCGCCTGGAGTTGTAGTGCTAGTCAAGGTGCTTCGGCGCCGCGCACGCCGTACGAAGGCGAACGCGCGTCACCAGATAATTGGCGGTTGGGAGGAACTGATCGACCTGACCACTGACTATCGCCTAGCAGAAGTGGGCACCAAGACTCGCAGGGAATTAGCCGCAGAACTCAACTTGGCAGGTGTGGCAAACCTTGCTCGGGTCACTGATCGTGCCGCCTTCTCCGACTCAATCATCACCCCTGGGGAAGCCCGCCAGTTCTGGGAAGAAATGGCCGACGAGTGCGCCACGATTCGTCAGGGAGCAACGCCATGGCGGCGTCTGCGGGCCGAACTTTCGCTGACATCATTGCTGCGTACGCGACCAATATAGATAGAGAGGCACGCAAGTGAGATCGATCCGTAAGCTGTTGTCGAGGAGATCATCTACCGACATCACCATAGCGGCGGGAAAACCTTCGGCCGATGACGTCAGGTGGGCACCGCCGCTGGTGGAACAAGCAGAGCAGCGGGAAGCAGCCAATCCACCCCAGGCGGATACCAAGTTGGCTACTACGACGCCTCCTGACGCCGTAGGAACACCTTCCCCGTGGGCGCCGCCAGCCGAGCAGGCGGCGCAGTCTGTGCCAATCCCCTCCGTGATTCGCAAGCCGATGGTACTCCAGCCGCTGTTGGTCGATACTCCGATGCCGAAGCCGCTGGTTTCGCCGACCAGTCAACCAAGGTGGGCACCACCTGAACAATCGGCACCAGCGCCTGAATTAGTACCCGACGATCAAACCATCCTCGCCGTGAGTTCAATCGAAGCATCGGATGATGGCATGGACGACATTGACGATCAAACGGTGTTCGCCTCGCGCCTGGCGAAGACACGCTGGTATCTAGGGCAAGGAGAACACCGCTTCGAACTGACCGCCGAAAAGGTGCTGCTCGGGCGCAAACCGGGAGCGAACCCAGACGCGACAACGCAGGTGATCGAACTGCCTGACGCCACCCGTACCATCTCCAAGCGGCACGCTACCTTGCACCGCAACGACGAAGAATGGACCATCATCGACCTAGCATCAACCAACGGCGTAACGCTCATCTACCCCGATGAGACCGAGGAATCCGCCGTGCCAAAGATGCCGGTTCCTCTTACGGAACGTTTCTATCTCGGAGATGTCGAGTACACGCTGATAAGCGAGGTTGGCCTCAAATGAACCAACCGAATGATCGCTACCGTGCCCGGGCGCCCGAAGCGCGTCACATTATGAAGCCGCTCCCTGCGGCCACGATGCATCCGACAACCCTCTCTGCACCAAACGAACATGCAAAAAAACCATCGCGACGCCTGGGTGTTATCGCCGTTGTAGGTGCTGTTGTCCTGTTCGCGGTGACCATCACACTCATTATCATCCTGCTCGTCACCTAACTAGATTGAAAGACTAAATCCGTGCGTGTAAAATTAACCGTCGTCAATGATGCTAACGTTGCCCTCGACGTTCTGATCGAGGCAGACTCGGACGCAACCGTTGGGGGGATGGCAAAGAAACTAGCTCAATCGCCCGAACTAGGGCTAAATCCGGATCGCTCCTACACGCTGCAAGCTTTGATGCCAGGCCGCGATGAATGGATGCTGTTGCCCCCAGAAGCCGTTATCGGTGAGCAGTGGCTCACCCCGGCTTCACGGGTAGCGCTTTACGATATCACCGATAGTGGACATGATTTACCCTCGACGCAGGCAGGCACCACGGCTACATTGCGAGTGCTAAACGGGAAGCAAGCCGGAACGGAGTTCCTGCTGGCTCAGGGTTCACACACGGTTGGCCGTGACCCCGAATGCGAGGTGACGTTGGCAGACCTTTTCTTGTCTAAACGACACTTCCGGATTGATGTGGGAGTCGAAACCGAAGTGATCGATTTAGGTTCAGCGAACGGCCTGGAATTGGGAGGAAACCTGGTTTCCCGCATCCGGGTTGTGAATCGGGAGGAATTCTTTGCTGGCGGTACACGCATGTCTATCGAGGTCGCCGAGCAAGCGGCCACCTCTCGACAGGAAGCATCCGGGGTAATCGGAGTTAGGCGGTCACCGCGAGTCGAAACGCGGTATGCCGGGTCCACATTCAAGGCCCCAAGGGTGCCGCAAGAGCTAGAACCCCAGCCGTTCCCAATCCTGGCGATGCTAACCCCACTGCTTATGGGTGGGGCAATGTTCGTGATGACTGGTCGCCTCGCGTCGCTCATTTTCATCATGATGTCTCCGATTATGGTAATCGGAAACTACTTCACAAAACGAAAGCGTGAACGCACAAAGCTCGCCCGCAGCATCGCTAAGTTCGAGGACGCGCTGGCTGGACTGCGTGACCGGGTAGAACGGGAGAAGGTGGCAGAACATGTAGCCAGGGTTGCAGAGATCCCAGCCTCCGGTGATGTACTAGACGCTGCCGCACGGCTTAGCCCACTACTGTGGACGCGAAGGGCCGAACATTGGAATTTCCTGGAGGTGTGCCTGGGACGTGGCCCAATGCCTAGCCGTAACGTGATCGAGAACATTGACGGCGACGACATGATCCCAGAACATCAGGAGCGTCTGGATGCTTTGATTGAATCCGTCCGACTGATTGATGATGTACCACTAGTGGCAAGTTGGCGAGAGTCGGGCGCCATTGGAGTCTCCGGTCGTGAATCAGCTAGTCAGATCGTAGTCAACGCGATCATGGCGCAGGTGACGGGCCTACATTCTCCAGCCGAAGTGGTAGTTGCCGGTGTACTCTCTCCGCAATGGGCGCGCAACCTCGCCTGGCTTAAGTGGTTGCCTCATACGGCCTCTCCTCACAGCCCCTTGGCCGGGGAGCATCTAGCAGGGGATCAAGCATCGGGTGACCAATTACTGGCCCGGCTCGAAGAACTCGTCGTAGCACGCAGTCAGGAACGTGGCTCCGGTGGGGACGCTGAGGTACGCGGTGCCATCAATGAGGATGGTGCTGCCTGGCACGGTGGCGCCCAAGTGGGTTCGTCGGCACAGTCGGATTACTACGCAGGCCCATTACCGGCGGTTATCGTGGTTATCTCCGCCGACGCCGTAGCGGATCGGGCGCGATTAGTGGCGCTCTCGGAGCGAGCGGCCGACACTGGTGTGTTTCCGCTATGGGTAGGGGAGACGTTGGCGGAACTGCCCGCCGTTTGCCGCGCTTACGTAGACGCAGAGGCGGCCCGCGTAGGGTTGGTGCGAATCGGGCGGGCTATTGAACCGGTCGCGCTCGACGTGGTCGATGCCCCGATGGCCGGACGCTACGGGCGGCACATGGGTCGCCTCACCGACGCTGATGTGCCCGTAGCGGGGGCTGTGGGCGTGCCAAACCGGGCTTCGCTAGTTGGCCTGATCGATCCCGAGCTGCTGACCAATCCATCGGCCGCGCTTGACCGGTGGATTCAAAACGGCTCAATCCATGATCGCACTGATGCCGCGCTGCGGACGAAGGCACGAAAGCGCCCCGGACGTCTGCGAGCCATAGTTGGTGCCGGGGCTGATGGTCCAACGCATATTGACCTGCGCGTGCAGGGACCACACGCACTGGTGGGCGGCACCACCGGTGCGGGCAAGTCGGAGTTTTTGCAATCTTGGGTGCTGGGCATGGCTGCCGAATACAGCCCCGACCGAGTTACCTTCCTTTTTGTTGACTACAAGGGAGGCGCGGCCTTCGCCGACTGTGTAAACCTGCCGCACTGCGTAGGCTTGGTCACTGATCTTTCCCCGCACCTGGTGCGTCGGGCACTCACCTCATTGCGCGCCGAACTGCACTACCGCGAACACCTACTCAACGGCAAGGGAGCCAAGGATCTTGCCGAGTTGGAAGAACGCGGTGATCCTGAAGCGCCTCCCATGCTTGTTATCGTTATCGACGAGTTTGCGGCGCTGGTGGGGGAGGTGCCCGAGTTCGTTGACGGCGTCGTCGATGTGGCACAGCGTGGGCGCTCGCTGGGCATTCACCTGATTATGGCCACACAGCGGCCAGCGGGCGTCATCAAGGACAACCTGCGGGCAAATACGAACCTACGCGTCGCGCTCCGTATGGCCGACGAGTCCGACTCAGCCGACGTAGTGGGGGACAAGCTCGCAGCACATTTCGACGCGGGTACCCCCGGACGGGCTGTTGCTAAAACGGGTCCGGGGCGCTTGACGCTATTTCAGGCCGGTTACGCCGGTGGCTGGTCCCTTAATGTCAAGCGTGACCCAAAGGTCGAGGTGTTCGATTTGCCCTTCGGGCGAGGGAGTCAATGGCCTGAACTGGAGGAAGACGCTGCGGATGAACCCGAACAAGACCTCGGGCCAACCGATCAGGAGCGAATGGTCTCGGTATTTCAGGCAGCCGCAAAGCAGGCGAACCTTCCCGAGCCACGACGCCCGTGGCTTGACGAGCTGAAGGAGTGTTTTGACCTGGCATCGCTATCGGCCACGGAGGGTGGGGCGTTGCCGCTGGGCATGTGTGACGAGCCGGAACGGCAGACGCAGTCTGTTGCTTACTTTGATCCCGATGGTGACGGTCACATGGCCATATTCGGTACGGGTGGTTCCGGCAAGACGGTCATGCTGCGCTCGGTAGCCGTAACGGCCGCCCTTGATGGGCTGACTCACGTCTACGGCCTCGATTTCGCCTCCGGGGGGTTACGGATGCTCGAACCGCTCCCGCACGTTGGCGCGGTGGTGATGGGTGATGATGAGGAACGGGTGACTCGCCTGCTGCGGCAACTCAAAGATGAGGTGGAGAGCCGCACCGCGCGCTTCGCGCCCACTGGCGCGGCCTCGATCAGTGAATATCGCTCGGCAGTGGGCGGAAACCCAGCCGAGAAGCGGATCATTTTGCTCATCGACGCCTTTGGCGTGTTTGTTGACGAGTGGGACACACCGGCGGGTGGACGCAGCCGCTGGTTCCGGGTCTTCTCAGATCTAGTGCAGTCCGGTCGGCCACTTGGCATTCATGTGGTGTTTACCGTCGATCGTCCCGGGGCGGTGCCGTCAGCGATTCGTTCAGGCATCCAGCGCCGGGTCGTGTTGCGCTTGGCCGACGACAACCTCTACGCGCAACTAGACGTGCCTGGTGATGTTCTCGATGAGAACAGTCCGCCTGGACGTGGCATCTGGGGTCGCCTAGAGCTGCAAGCGGCGATTCAAGGCGGCGATGGATCGACCGCGGCACAGAGCGAAGCGATCACCGCCTTAGCTGAGCAACTTCGAGCCGCCGGGTTGGTCGAGGCACCAGGAGTAGGGGCGCTGCCAGAATTGATTACCCCGGCAGAACTTGGTGTCGCAGCGCCGGGGCAGTTGCTGCTTGGCATCGGAGACGAGGAACTGTTGCCGGTGGGCATCGAAACCGAAGGCGTATTGGCGATTGCAGGGCCACCACAGTCGGGTCGCTCAACCCTGGTCGCCACTATTGCTCATCAGGCGATAGCGGCGGGAATGACCATCTACCATGTCGGGCCGAAGCGGTCACGTATCGCCTCTCTGCCTGGGGTTCGACTCTCTGCCAGTACCCCAGAGAGCGTGTCTGAGATGGCGAGGGCGCTTGCGGGGTTGGTTTCGGGTGGTGAATCGACGGATAAGGTGATGTTGATTATTGAGGGCATCAACGATTGGTTGATGACCCCGGCCGATCAACCCTTGACGGAGGCGGTGCGTGCGTTGAAGCGCGCCGAGCATCTGGTGGTGAGCGAGGCGGAAACAACGACCTGGGGCGGGATTTCGCAGTTGCTTCAAGAGCTTAAGGCCGCTCGACGCGGCATCTTGTTGCAGCCAGAGTCGAATGATGGCAGCACAGTGCTTCGCACTGATATTGGTCGGGCTACCCGAGCCGACTTCCCGGTTGGCCGGGGCGTTCTAGTAGCTGCCGGTAAGACCCAGCGAGTCCAGTTTGCCTGTCTCGACGAGTTGGCAGGAGATGATTCTTGAAGACTGGTGCCGAAAAGGGTGGGCGGTGGTGGCTTCGACACGTCGGGCCTGACGGCCCTCCTACTCAACCACCCGGTTGGCGCGGGTAGGGTCGTGGTGTGAAACGTAATGGAGTTGTCTCGGCGGTGCTTGCCGGGGGGGGAACCGCCGGGCATGTGAACCCGCTGCTTGCCGTGGCCGATGAGTTGCGCGCCCGCAACCCCGAGGCCCGCATCCTGGCTCTTGGCACTACCGCCGGGCTGGAGGCCGAGCTGGTACCCGCCCGCGGGTACGAACTTCGCGCCATTCCGCGCGTGCCGCTGCCACGTCGGCCCTCCCTAGACCTGCTGCGGCTGCCAGGGCGGATGAAGGCCGCCATCGCCGCCGCCGAGGCCGCCATAGTAGAGATCGACGCGCAGGTAGTGATCGGGTTCGGCGGCTATGTTTCGACCCCCGCCTACCTGGCCGCCCGCCGCCGGGGCATACCCGTAGTGATCCACGAGCAGAACGCCCGCCCCGGCCTGGCAAATCGGCTCGGCGCCCGCTGGGCCGCCGCCGTCGGCCTCACCTTCCCGGACACGCGGCTGCATCCGCGCGGCGGCAAGGCCGAAGTAGTGGGTCTGCCGCTGCGCCAAGAGATCACCGCGTTGGCTGACGCGCGGGCTGACACGGGGTCGGTAGCATCGAACGAGGCGCGGGAGGCTGGCGCCGCCGCGCTTGGGCTTGACCCTGGCCTTCCGACGTTGCTGGTCACTGGAGGGTCGTCCGGGGCACTCAGCGTTAATGAGGCCGTCGTGGGTGCCGCCGAGGCGCTGCTTGATGCCGGTATCCAGGTGCTTCACCTGACCGGCGTGGGCAAAGACGAGGCGGTACGCCAGGCATTGCACCGCCTGGCCACCCA
>WQZL01000009.1 GCA_009780755.1 Promicromonosporaceae bacterium
AACCTGGTGGCTCGCGACATCAACCGGTTCCTGGTGGAGAATGCCTGGGATGCCCCGCTGCTGACCGTGGTGCAGACCTTCGCCACCACGCCGGGCATCGTTTACACCGGCAGCGCCACCCGCACCTTCCCGACGCTCGAACTTTTCAACGTCGGCTGACAGGTCACGATCTAGGCGGGGGCGAGTTCCTCCTCTCTTCTCGCCCCCGCCTAGAGACACCTTTTCGCATCCAGCACCTAAAGGGCCACCATGCTTCTCTATGCGCTACGCAGGCTCGGGGCAGGCATAGTCCTGTTTCTGCTCACGTCCTTTACCACCTTGTACCTAATCCATTTCTCCTTTGCAGGCATCGTCGCCACCCGGCTGGGCACCGGTGCCACGCCGGAAACCATCGCCCAGATGATGCACGACCACGGCCTCGACCGGCCGGTTCTTGTGCAGTACGTCGATTGGTTCGGCAGCCTATTGCAAGGCGACCTTGGCCGCTCCTTCTTCACCCAAGAGGTAGTGACCGCCGCCATCGGGCCGCGCATTATCGTTACCCTCTCCATCGTGCTTCCGGCGCTGATCGGCGCCGCCATCTTCGCCACCCTGCTCGGCGTCCTGGCCGCCTACAAGGGCGGTTGGGTGGACAAGGTAGCTCAGGGTGCCATGCTGTTCGGCCACCTAGTGCCCGGTCTGCTGGTGGCCATCTTCCTGGTGATGCTTTTCGCCGTGAACCTCGGCTGGTTCCCCGCCACTGGCTTCGTCCGCTTCGGCGATGATCCCGTTGGCTGGCTGCGTTCCATCACCATCCCGGTCATCGCCTTATTCGTCGGCGGCAGCGCCAACATGGCAAACCAGGTGCGCGGCACCATGATCGATGAGCTTCGCAAGGATTACGTGCGCACCCTGCGCACCGCCGGGGTCTCGCCCAAGGCCATCTTGCTGCGGCACGCGCTGCGTAACGCCATCGGCCCCGGCATCACCGTCTTCGGTATGCAGTTCATCACCATGTTTGGTGGCGCGCTGATTATCGAGTCCGTCTTCGCCCTGCCCGGCTTTGGCACCTTCGCCTTCAACTCCGCGATGCGCGGCGACTTCCCCGTGATTATGGGCCTAACCGCCGTCGGCGTGGGCCTAACCGTGGGCGTGAACCTGATCGTAGACCTAGCCAATGGCTGGCTGAACCCGAAGGCGAGGGCCTACTGATGGCTATTGAATCTCTGCTGGATGAGGTTGAGAGCGTCACGGAAGAACCCATTGAGGTTCGACGCGGCGTGTTCTACCGCCTGATTCGCGACCCCCAGGCCGTAATCACCGGTACCATTTTGGTTTTATTCGTGCTAGGCGGCCTGCTCGCTAACGTGATCGCCCAGCATGGCCCGAACTTCGTTGACTTCTGGAATGTCAACTCGCCAGTTGGTACCCCAGGCTTCCCGTTGGGCACCGACGGGCAGGGCCGCGACGTCCTGGCTAGGCTGCTGCACTCGATCAACACGGCCCTGGTTTCGGCGCTGATTGCCGCCAGCATCGCGCTAGTGGTTGGCATCACCTTCGGCCTGATCGGCGGCTACTTCCGCCGCCTGCATGGGGTGACCGACTGGCTGTTTTCGATCATTATGACCTTCCCCGGCATTCTGCTGCTGATCGTGCTTATGCCGATCACGCGCGGCGACTTTCGCTGGACGATGTTCGTCTTTGGCTTCCTGATGTCACCGGCGGTTTTCCGTATCGTTCGCAATCAGACCATCGGCGTGGCTCGCGAACTGTACGTGGATGCCGCCAAGGTTTCCGGCGTGACACATACACGCATCCTGTTTAAGCACATCCTCTCCGTGGTGCGTGGCCCGGTGATTATCGCCACCGCGTTCCTGACCGGCACAGCCATCAACACGCAGGCGGGTCTAGCCTTCCTCGGCGTCGGGTCGCTGGAAATTCCCTCCTTCGGCGCGATGATTTCCGACGGATTCCAGAATCTTCGGGCCATGCCCACGCAGTATCTGTGGCCAACGCTAACCCTCGGGGTTTTCTCGGCCTCCATCGTCTTGTTTGGTAACGCCCTGCGCGACACCATCGAGGGCGCCCGACCCAAGCCGCAGAAAATCACCGCCACGGCGATGGTTGATGGCTTCTCCGCCGAGGCTGGCCCA
The DNA here is from genome assembly GCA_009780755.1 of Promicromonosporaceae bacterium. GTDB lineage: Bacteria > Actinomycetota > Actinomycetes > Actinomycetales > Cellulomonadaceae > Xylanimonas. The sequence continues at coordinate 2,133 of WQZL01000009.1, forward strand.
GCCGATGAGAAGGCGCTGTTGCAGGTGCGCGACCTGGGCATCGCCTACAAGTCGCCTGCCGGGGTGCTTAACGAGGTGGTCAAGGGCGTTTCCCTGAACCTGGCGCCGGGGGAGACCCTGGGCTTAATCGGGGAGAGTGGTTCCGGCAAGACGCAGACCGCCTTTGGCGTGTTGGGCGTGTTGCCCAACGAGGCCAAGGTGACCCGCGGCTCCGTGCGGATCGACGGCAACGAACTGCTCGGCGCCGATGAACCCACCATGCGGGCGTTGCGCGGCTCCACCATCGCCTACGTGCCGCAGGAGCCGATGAGCAACCTCGACCCGGTGTACAAGATCGGCCACCACCTCGTCGAACGCATCCGCGCCGCCGGGGCTGGCCCGAAGGAACTGACAAACCCGAAGGTTTCCAAGGCGGCGGCCAAACATCTAGCCCTCGAACTGCTAGAGCGCGTTGGCATCCCCGACCCTGGGCGCACCTTTAACTCCTACCCGCACGAAATTTCCGGCGGCATGGCCCAGCGCGTACTCATCGCGGGCGCGGTGGCTGGCAAGCCGAAAATTCTCATCGCGGACGAGCCAACCACCGCCCTCGACGTCACCGTGCAAGCCGAAATCCTCGACCTCATCCGCGACCTACAGGCCGAGATGAACATGGCCGTCATCATGGTCACCCACAATTTCGGGGTGGTCGCCGACATCTGTGACCGCATCGCCGTGATGCAGCGGGGCGAGATCGTCGAGGAGGGCATCATCCGTGAGGTGTTCGCCAACCCGCAACACGAGTACACCAAGATGCTGCTCGACTCCATCCTGGACGAAGACACTATCCGGCAAGACCCGCCGCGCTCGGTTATCAAAGTCAAGGCCGCACAGGTGATTGCCGCGCTGAAGGAGGCATCCGCATGACCGCCCCCATCCTGGCCGCAAAAAACCTACAGGTGTCTTATCCGGTGCGCGGCTTCATGAAGAAGCCCATCGAGATTGTCCACGGCGTGGACTTCGAGATCGGCGAAGGCGAAACTCTGGGCATCGTCGGCGAGTCCGGCTCCGGGAAGACCACCATCGGCCGGGCCATCCTCGGCCTGGCGATGGTCTCTGGTGGTTCTATCGCCTTCGACGGCCGGGACATATCTCAGGCCACGCCAAAGATTCGTCGGAGTCTGGCCAAGGACATCCAGGTGGTGTTCCAAGACCCGTATTCCTCGCTCAACCCCTCCCTGATGATTGGCCAAATCCTGGCCGAGCCGCTGACGGTACAGGGTTGGAGCAGGGCGGACGCCACCAAGCGAGTGCTCGAACTGCTCGACCGGGTGGGGCTACCCAGGAACGCCGCCGCCCGCCTGCCGCGGGAGTTCTCTGGCGGGCAACGCCAGCGCATCGCCATCGCCCGTGCCCTGGCCCTCTCGCCCAAGCTGGTGATCTGTGACGAACCAGTTTCCGGCCTCGACCTGTCCACGCAGGCCAAGGTGCTCGACTTGTTCATCGAGTTACAGCGAGAGACCGGCGTGGCCTACATGTTCATCTCCCACGATCTGGCCGTCATCCGGCACATCTCCCACCGGGTGGGCGTCCTGTATCGAGGAGAAATGGTTGAACAGGGCGACACCGCCGAGGTGACGGGTGAGCCGCGCAACCCCTACACGCAGCGCCTGGTGCTGGCAGCCCCGGTGGCCGACCCGGATCGCCAGGCCGAACGCCGCGCCCTGCGAGCGCAGATGTTCGCCGCCGCCTAAGTCTTAGGTGGGCGGAGCGGGTGCGCATGACCGCTTCGCCCACCTAGAAACAACCGTTTTTATCACTTACTAGAACCTAAAACCTTGGAGACATCAATGTTGAAGCCTCAGGCATCCGCCACTCGCGAACTGCTCAACCTTGACGGGCTGTGGTTGTTCGCCACCTCGGATGAGGTGGACGACCAGCCGTGGCAGGCCCGCCTCGCCACCCATCGGCAGGCGCCCGTGCCCGCGTCGTATAACGATCTGTTCAACGATCGAGCCATCCGCGATCACGTGGGCGATGTCTGGTACCAGCGGGAGATTCACGTCCCACGCGGCTGGGCCGGGGAGCGCATTTTTGTCCGCTTCGATGCCGCCACCCATCACGGCGCCGTCTACCTCGATGATGTTTTCGTCGGAGAGCATGCCGGGGGATACCTTCCCTTCGAGTTCGACGTGACCGACCTGGTCACCCCCGGCAGCGCCCATCGCCTGTCCGTCGCTGTGAACAACGAGCTGACCCGCACCACCATCCCGCCCGGCAAGACCGAGACGGGGCCGAACGGGAAGAAGGTCTGCACCTACCTGCACGACTTCTACAACTATGCCGGGTTGCACCGCTCCGTGTGGCTGTATGCCGTGCCCGCCACCCGCGTCGCCGATGTGAGCGTTATCACCGACCGCGACGGCGCCGCCGGGCTGGTCAACTACCTGGTGGAGACCACCGGCGCGGCCGAGGTGTGCGTCCGCTTGACCGACGAGGACGGCCAGGTGGTCGCCACCGGCAGCAGCAAGAGCGGCACCCTGCGGGTTGAGAGCGTAAACCTCTGGCAGCCCGGCGCCGCCTACCTCTACGAACTGACCGTCGAACTCTGCGATGGTGATGAACTCGTGGACACCTACCGGTTGAACGTCGGCGTCCGCACCGTTGAGGTGCGCGGCAACGAGTTCTTAATCAATGGCGAGCCGTTCTACTTCACCGGCTACGGGATGCATGAGGATCACGATGTGCGCGGCAAGGGCCACGACATGGCCCACCTGGTCAACGATATGGCCCTGCTTAAGTGGACGGGCGCCAACTCCTTCCGCACTGCCCACTACCCCTACGCCCAGGAGGTGCTGGAATACGCCGACCGCCACGGCATCGTGGTCATCGACGAGACGGCGGCCGTCGGCGTGAATCTCGGCGTGCAGGGGGGCCTGACCGGCATCGGCCCCGAGCCAACGTTTACCGAAGAGACCTTCGGCACCGAAACTCGCCAGGCTCACGAGCAGCACATTCGCGAACTCATCGCCCGCGATAAGAACCACCCCTGCGTGGTCATGTGGTCGATTGCGAACGAACCGGCCTCCAATGAGGAGGGCGCCCGGGAATACTTCGAGCCGCTGGTGAACCTGGCCCGCGAACTCGACCCCACGCGCCCGCTGACCTACACCGTGGTGATGATGGCCAATCATGAAAACGACAAGATGGCCGACCTGTTCGATGTGCTCTCCATTAACCGCTACTGGGGCTGGTACGTGTTTATCGACGACTTGCCCCTAGCCGAAGCGGTACTGGAGCGCGACCTGCGCGGTTGGGTGGAGCGCTTTGGTAAACCCATCATGATGACTGAATACGGAGCTGACACGCTGGCCGGACTGCACTCGGCCGACGGCACTCCGTGGAGCGAAGAGTTCCAGTCCGACATTTACGAGATGTACCATCGCGTCTTCGACCGCACCCCCGAGTTCATCGGGGAGCAGGTGTGGAATTTCGCGGACTTCCGAACCGTCCCGGCCATTCACCGCATCGGCGCCGGAAACAAGAAGGGCATCTTTACCCGCGACCGTCGTCCGAAGATGGCCGCCCACACCCTGCGTCAGCGTTGGACATCCATCGGTGACCGCAAGCCCACCGAAAGCACCCCCAGTCCGCCGCCCAACCCCGCCGTCGATCACATCCTGGCCGCCATGCGAAAGCACGCGGGAGGCTGAACCGATGGGCATCAACCTGACCACCGGGGTACCCGACCTACTCGGCGCCCATTCGGTGAACCGCTTGCCGATGGGCACCCTGCACCGCCCCGCCACCCTTAACCTGGATGGGGAATGGGAGTTCCAGCTGCTGGAGCGGCCAGATGCCCCGCTGGGGGCAGCCTGGAAGCGAGTTACCGTTCCAGAACTCTGGACGATGCGCGAGGCGATAGACGGCCCGCACTACACGAACGTGCCCATGCCGTTCGAGGAGGTGCCGCCGCACCTGCCGCGCCGCAACCCCACCGGCGTCTACCGCCGCACGGTCGCCTGCGAGGTGCGCCCCGGCGCGCGCAGCATCCTGCGGGTGGGAGCCGCCGAATCGTATCTGCGCGTCTTCGTTAATGGGGTACTAATTGGCTCAGCCAGCGACTCGCATCTGGCCTCCGAATTCGACGTGACCGATTACCTGGTGACCGGGGAAAACGAGTTGACCCTCGTCGTCACCAAGTATTCGCTCGGCTCGTACCTAGAAGATCAAGACCACTGGTGGCACGGCGGCGTGGCCCGTTCCGTCGATCTGGTGGTGGTGCCCGAGGTGCGGCTGACCGACATGGTTGCCGCCGCCGATTTCGACCCGGCCACCGGACTCGGCTCCCTGGCGCTAGAGGTGACCACCGAGGGCATCGCCCACCTCGAAGAACACGGCTATACCCTGCGCATCGAGGCGCTGGACACCGAACATGTAGTCGAGGTGGTGGGGCGCCTAGAAACCATGACGCTGCCCAAGCCGCCGGATGTGCGCAGCGAACGCCCACCCGCCCGGATGCCGGACGGCTTCATGGATTTGCTGTCCATCAGAGCGGCAGGTGCCCCGGTGCCAGAGCGACTGGCCCAGGTCGCCGCCATCTTTGGGCAGACCCGGACACACACGGTGCCCTCTGGCCGGGCACGCTTAGTTTTTGAAGCCTGCAAGGTGCAACCGTGGAGCGCCGAACGGCCCGTGCTGTATCCGCTGGTCGTGACCCTGCACGATGCCACCGGGGTCGAACTTGACCGGGTCGAGCAGCGGGTGGGATTCCGTCGCGTCGAGGTGGTGGGCCGCGACCTGCTGATAAACGGGCAGCGGGTGCTTATCCAAGGTGTGGCCCGCCACGATCACGACCCGCAAACCGGGCGCGTACTCTCCCGCGAGGCGCTCACCGCCGAACTGCAACTCATTAAGCGCTCCAACATCAATGCGATTCGCACCTCGCACTACCCGAACGACCCCTACGTACTCGACCTGTGCGACGAATACGGGCTGTACGTGGTGGATGAGGCCAACATCGAGGGCCACGGATTCGCCACCACCATCGCCGACGATCCGCTGTTCACGAACCAGTTCGTCGAACGCTTCACCCGTATGGTGCTTCGCGACCGCAATCGGGCCTGCATCATCGCCTGGTCGCTCGGCAACGAAACCGGCTACGGGGCCAGCCACGATGCCATCGCCGCCTGGGCCAAATTTGCCGATCCGAGCCGCCCCCTGCACTACGAGGGCGCCATCTCGAACGATTGGCGGGCCGGGAAGGCTGTCACCGACATCGTTTGCCCGATGTACGCCTCCTTTGACGCGTTAGAAGCGTGGTCGGCTGCCGAGGACGTAGATCGCCCGCTCATCTTGTGCGAGTACGCGTTTAGTTACATGAACGGCGCAGGTGGCCTGGCCGAATACTGGCGGTTGTTTGAGAACCTGCCCGGCTTGCAGGGCGGCTTCATTTGGGGCTGGCGCGACCTAGCCCTCGACCCGGATGGTTCCGGGCGGCTGCGGTACGGTGGCGACTTTGGCGATCAGCCAAATAGCGGGCACACCGTCGGATATGGGTTGACCTTCGCCGACCTGACGCCGAAGCCGGCGTTATTCGAGGCGCGCGGCTTGTTCAGCCCGGTGCGCCTCGTCTCCGATGCCGCTGAGGCACGCGCTGGTGTGTTGCGTATTCGCAACCGCCGCCACTTTGCCGATCTGTCCGATCTGACGTTCGCGCTAAGGGTGGAGCGAGCCGTCGGCCCGGGCCCGGAGATTGCCATTCCCACCCCGGATGTCGCGCCCGGCACCGAGGCTGAGGTTTTGCTGCCGCCCGAGGTGCTGGCGGAGCTGGGCGACGCCCTGGCAATCTCGCTGATCGTCCGCACCGCCGTCGATGCCCCTTGGGCCCCCGCCAACTTCGAGCTAGCAACTACGCAAGTGCTACTCCCACCCCTCGACTCCCTTCCGGCGGTAACCGCAACCGCTAGGTCCTGTGACTGCACGCAGGATAACGTCGGGGAATTGCGTCACCCGCTGCTGCTGCGTGCCCCGGAATTGAATCTGTGGCGGGCGTTGACCGTCCATGATCGGGCTTTCTGCCTGGATAACCGCTTCGTTCGCAACGGCTTTTTCCGTCTCGATCCCACCGAACGCACCATCACTTGCACCGGTGAAGACATCATCGTCGAGCAGCGTTACGTCACGGCCTGGGGTGATCCGGTCACTCACACCCGCCGCATTCGCCCCTTGGGCGAGGGCGACTGGCACCTGACCGAACACGTCGAACTACCGCAGGACACGGTGGACGGCCTTCGCGTCGGCATGGAGTTCGAGCTAAAGCCGGGCTTAGCTGAGGTGGCCTGGGTGGGCCTCGGCCCTTGGGAGAACTATCCCGACCGCGCCGCCGCTGCCTTGCTTGGCCACCACCATCTTCCCCTAACCGAAATGCTCACCCCTTATCTGGTGCCCGCTATCAACGGCACTAGGGGAGATGTCCGCGAGACCACCATCACCGGCCCGGCCGGAACCGTTCACACGGAACACGATCAGCCGCTGCATCTGACCATCACCCCGTGGACGACCCAAGAGTTGGAGGCCGCCGAACATCACTGGGAGCTGCCGGAATCTAATCGCGTGATCGTTCAACTCGATGTTGCCCATCGCGGCGTCGGCACCGCCTACCTTGGGCCGGACGTGCAGAAACAGTACCGCCCCAGCAGCACCACCTACGACTGGTCATGGCGTCTTCGCCTGATAGCCAAGTAACCCCAAGAGTCCTGAAAGGATCAACCAATGACTGCCTTCCCCAACGGCTTCCTCTGGGGCGCCGCTACCGCCGCCCACCAGATCGAGGGCAACAACACGAACTCCGACTTTTGGGCCAACGAGGGCCGGATGCCGGGCATGGAGCGCAGCGGCGACGCCTGCGATTCTTACCATCGCTACCGCGAAGACATGCAGCTCATGGTCGATGCCGGGCTGAACTCCTACCGGTTCTCCTTGGAATGGGCGCGCATCGAGCCGGTGCGGGGCCTGTTCTCGAATGCGGAACTTGCGCATTACCGTCGGATGATCGACACGGCTCTTGAACTTGGCCTAACCCCGGTGGTCACGCTGCACCACTTCACCAACCCGCGCTGGTTCGCTGAGGCGGGTGGCTGGCTGGCCGACGACGCCGTGGTGACGTTCTGCAAGTACGTCGAAAAGGTCTGCACCATTTTAGATGGCGTCGAATGGGTGGTCACCATGAACGAACCGAACATGCTCGCGGTGATGACCGGCATGCAAAAGGCGATGGCCGCGCAGATGCAGGCGGCGGTGCAGGGCGGCGACAAGCCTGAAGGCTGGCAAAGCCCCACCATCGACGAGGAGCGCAAGAAGTTTCGGATGCCCACCCCCGAGGTAGAAATCGGCAAGGTTTTCGTTGAGGTGCATCAGGCTGCCCGCGAGGTGGTGCGCGCGAAGACGAATGCCAAGGTGGGCTGGTCGGTGGCAAACCGCGCCTTTGAGGTGCTGCCCGGCGGCGAGGAGAAGTTCTCGGAACTCTCCTACGTGTGGGAAGACCTGTACCTAGAGCCGAGCCGCGAAGACGACTTCGTGGGTGTGCAGTGCTACACCGTGCAACAGGTTGACGCCGACGGCCTGGTGCCGCACCCCGAACACCCGGACAATACGCTGGTGGGCACGGCCTTCCGCCCGGATGCGGTGGGTGTGGCGGTGCGACACACGGCCAAGATCGTTGGCGACGTGCCAATTATGGTCACCGAAAACGGCATCGCCATCGACAAGGACGAACGTCGCATCAAGTACACCTCCGAGGCGCTGGGCCACCTAGCCGCCGCGATGGCCGACGGCATTGACGTCCGCGGATACCTACACTGGTCGCTACTAGATAACTACGAGTGGGGCCACTGGAAGCCGACGTTCGGATTAATCGCCGTGGACCGCGAAACTTTCGTTCGCACCCCCAAACCATCCCTGGCCTGGCTAGGCGGCGTTGCCCAAGCGGGCGCCCTCCCCGCCTAACTCACCTGTCCCATAAATCTCGTCGATTCGGTGGTTAGCGCCCAATTTTTCTAAGGAGTGTTTTGTTATGAGGATGGCGTTTCGTTGGTATGGCGAAGGAAATGACACCGTTTCGCTGGATGACATTCGGCAGATTCCAGGTGTGGAGACCATAGTGTGGTCGTTGCATCATAAGCAGGCCGGTGAGGAGTGGTCGCAGGACGAGATTGATGCGGAGGTTGCGCTGATTGAAGGGTTGACGCCTGAGCAGGTGGCGCATGGTGTGACGAAGCGGTTGCGGGCGGATGTGGTCGAATCGGTGAATGTGCACGAGAGCATTAAGTTGGGCAAGACCGTGCTTGGTCTAACTCGTGATGAAGCTATCGCTAACTACAAACTGTGCATCGAGCGGCTGGGCCGGGCCGGGGTTCGGGTTATCTGCTACAACTTCATGCCCGTGTTTGACTGGCTGCGCACGGACATGTTTCACCCTCTACCCGACGGATCCACCGCCCTGTTCTACGAAAAAGCTGTAGTAGACACCCTCACTCCCGAATCCCTGATTGCCAGCATGAACTTGGACGATGGGGGAATGACGCTGCCCGGCTGGGAGCCAGAACGCCTCGCCTCATTTCAGGAGTTGAAGAAGGAATATGTGGGGGTGAGTCGAGAGGATATGTATACGAATTACAAGCACTTCCTCGACGCTGTTATCCCCGTGTGTGAGGAGTTTAATGTGAAGTTAGGAGTACACCCAGACGACCCGGCGTTCAACATCTTTGGTTGGCCTCGCGTAGTCTCCCGCAAAGAAGACCTCGCCCGGGTTCTATCCTTGAACCCTTCGCCGTGCAACGGGTTAACTCTGTGTCTAGGGTCGTTCGGGTCAAATCCGGATTCCAACCCCGTAGACGCCGTGCGCACCTTTGCCGACCGTATCCACTTCTCCCACGTGCGAAACATCAAACACTTCCCCAACGGAGACTTCATCGAAGTAGGCCACCGCGCCTGCGAAGGCTCCATCGACACCGTCGGCATCATGAAAGCCTACGCAGATGCCAATTACCAAGGCTATATTCGCCCCGATCATGGACGCCATCTCTGGGACGAAAACCGGGGCAACACCCCTCGCCCTGGCTACGGTCTCTACGACCGTGCTTTAGGCACCCAATACCTTCTAGGAGCCTGGGACGCGGCTAACTACTGACGAGGAAAAGACGTGACGCGCAGGGTGGCGCGTAGAGCGAATATGGGAAGTTAAATCATGCTGTTAAAGCTTTGCCGCCAGCACCTCCGCCCCTACCTGGGCGCGGTCGCTGCTCTCATCGCGCTGCAATTGCTGCAAACCATCGCCTCGCTATTCCTGCCCACGCTGAACGCCGACATCATCGACCACGGCGTCATCCTCGGCGATATTGACCACATCTGGCGCAGGGGTTCAGTGATGCTGGCCGTTTCGTTGGCCCAGGTGATCTGCGCGGTGATCGCGGTGTATTTCGGGACGCGGGTGGCAATGAGTTTCGGCCGTGACCTGCGCCTAGCCCTCTTTGACGCCGTGCAAGGCTTTAGCGCCCGCGAGGTGTCCCACTTTGGCGCGCCCACGCTGATTACGCGCACCACAAATGATGTGCAGCAAGTGCAGATGTTGGTATTGATGGCCTGCACCATCATGGTTTCGGCGCCGCTGATGCTAATCGTCGGCGTGTTTATGGCGCTGCGTGAGGATGTGCCGCTGTCTGGCCTGCTGCTTGTGGTGATTCCGGTGTTGAGCGTAACCCTGGCGCTGGTATTGCGGTGCCTCGCTCCGCATTTTCGGGTCATGCAAGATCGTATCGATGCGATTAACGAGATGGTGCGCGCGCAGATCATCGGCCTGCGGGTGGTGCGAGCCTTCGTGCGTGAGCGCCGGGAGATGGAACGCTTCGGCAAGGCGAACGAGCAGTTGTACGACACGCAGGTTGTCACGGGCAAGATCATCGCCTTCGCATTTCCGTTGGTCGGCCTGATTATCAACGTTTCCAGCGCGGCCGTGATCTGGTTTGGTGGGCGCCGCATTGATGGGGGCGGGATGCAGATCGGGGCGCTGACCGCCTTCCTGACCTACCTGATGTTCATTCTCACCTCCATCATGATTTCCACGCTGGTTGCAACGATGATTCCGCGAGCCATCGTCGCCGCCCGCCGCATCGACGAGGTGCTGACCACCGGCACCTCCGTGACCGAACCCGCCCAGCCCGTCTCGATCACGTCGCTGAACGGCGGCGCCGGGCCGCGTGGAGAGATCACCTTTGAGAACGTAGGCTTCCACTATCCGGGCGCCGATGAGCCGGTACTCTCCGGCCTGAACTTCACGGCACGCCCCGGTACGGTCACCGCCATCATCGGAGCCACCGGCGCTGGAAAATCCACTCTACTTTCCCTGATGCCGCGCCTATTCGACCCCACCGCCGGTCGCGTGCTATTCGACGGCGTCGATCTGCGCTATCTGGCCACCGCCGAGTTGGGCACTCAACTCGGCCTGGTGCCACAACAGGCCTTCCTCTTTTCCGGCACCATCGCCTCTAACCTGCGCTACGGCCTGCGCGAAGCCACCGAGGAGCAGATGTGGGCGGCGCTGCGCATCGCCCAGGGCGCCGACTTCATTGCAGAACTGCCCGAGAGGCTACAGGCACCGGTCGCCCAGGGCGGCACCACCTTATCTGGTGGGCAGCGGCAACGCCTCGCCATCGCCCGCGCCATCATTCGTCGCCCGCGCGTTTTGCTGTTCGATGATTCGTTTTCTGCGCTTGATGCAGTTACCGACGCCCGGTTGCGAGCGGCTCTACGCGCGGTTGACGCCACCATCATCATGGTGGCTCAGCGGGTGGCGACCATCCAGGAAGCCGATGAAATCTTGGTGCTGGAACATGGCCGCATCGTCGGGCAGGGCACCCACTCCGAACTGCTAGCTACCAACGCGACCTACCAGGAAATCGTCGCCTCGCAGGAGGCACAATCATGAGCGAACATCAGTTGGACAAGGCCGCCAGGCCCGTGTCGAAACCAGATCAGTCACGTCCCCCACCCCGACCGGGGCTGGGCGGCATGGGGCCAATCGCGAAGGCGCAGGATTTTGGCGGTACGATTCGTCGCCTCGGTGGCCTGCTTGGCCCGGAGCGCACCCGGTTGATGATGATGGGTGGCCTGGCCCTGGCGGCAGTTACCCTCGCGGTGATTGGGCCGCGCTTGCTCGGGGATGCGACAAATGTGGTGGTTGAGGGGCTGTTCGGCACCGGGGTCGATTTTGGGCGGCTCGGGGGGATTCTTGGCGTTGTGCTGGCGATCTACCTCGGCTCGTTCCTGTGCGGTTGGCTGCAAAACCGGGCGATGACCTTGGCCGTGCAGGCCCGAATGCGGCATCTGCGCGATGAGGTTGAGGCCAAACTGCATCGGGTGCCGCTGAGCTACCTCGATGCCCAGCCGCGCGGTGAGATCCTTTCCCGCGTCACCAACGACATCGACAATGTTGCGGCCTCCATGACTCAGGTGCTGATGCAACTGATTACCTCGGTGTTGATGATCGTCGGCGTGCTGGTGATGATGTTCACTATCTCGTGGCTGCTGGCGTTGGTTTCGCTGCTGACGGTGCCCGTGGCCGGCCTACTCACGCTGCGGATTGCCAAGCGTTCGCAGCCGCATTTCAAGAAGCAGTGGGCGGCCACCGGCACCCTAAATGCCCACGTTGAGGAGATGTTTACCGGGCACGCGCTGGTCAAGGCGTTCGGGCAGCAGTCAGAGGCGCGGGCGGCGTTCGTGGCCGAAAACCAGGATTTGTTCGAGGCGGCCCGTAAGGCGCAATACCTTTCGGGAACCATCGCGCCGGTGATGGGCTTTGTAGCGAACCTGAACTATGTGGCTATTGCCGTACTCGGCGGCCTGCGCATCGTTTCGGGGCAGATGACCATCGGTGGCGTGCAGGCGTTCATTCAGTATTCGCGACAATTTACGCAACCTATCACGCAGGTAGCAGCCATCATGAATGTGCTGCAATCGGCGGTAGCTTCGGCCGAGCGGGTTTTTGAGGTGCTGGATGCCCCCGAACAAAGCCCCGACCAGGCCGACGCGGCCACCTTGGCCGAAGTGCGTGGCCGGGTGACCTTCGAGCGCGTGCAATTCAGCTACGACCCCGATGAGCCGCTAATCACCGACCTAAACCTGGTGGTGGAGCCAGGGCAGACGGTAGCCATCGTCGGCCCCACCGGCGCGGGCAAAACCACTCTAGTCAACCTGCTCATGCGGTTTTATGAGGTAGCAGGTGGGCGCATCACCTTAGATGGCGTAGACACGCGCGAGCTGACCCGTGATGCGCTGCGTTCTAGCGTGGGCATGGTGTTGCAGGACACGTGGCTGTTCAAGGGCACCATCGAGGAGAACCTGCGCTACGGGGCGCGTGAGGGGCTAACGGAGGCGGAGTTTTACGCTGCGACACGCGCCACGCATGTTGACCCGATTGTGCGCACCCTGCCCGACGGCTACCAGACGATGCTGGATGATGAGGCCGCTGGTCTGTCGGTGGGGGAGCGGCAGTTGTTCACGATTGCGCGGGCCTTCCTGGCTGACCCGCAGATTTTGGTGTTGGATGAGGCCACGAGTTCGGTGGATACTCGTACGGAGGTGCTGGTGCAACAGGCAATGGGTGCGCTGCGCGTTGGGCGCACCTCCTTCATCATCGCTCATCGTCTCTCCACCATTCGCGACGCCGATGTGATCGTCGTCATGGAACACGGCAACATAGTAGAAACCGGCACCCACCAGAGACTATTAGCCGCCAGCGGCTCCTACGCTCGTCTCCACCAAGCCCAGTTTGAAGCCGCAGGATCCAAAGTCGAATCTAGGTTCTGCGACTCGCTGGCGCTCGCAGAATAACGGGTTAAGGTGTGGGGCCGGTGGTGCCTCGGGGGATGAAGGTGGTGGTGTAAGGGGCAGGCTCGGGTAGGTCGACGCCATCGAGTAGTGCGACCAACTGTGTTACCGAGTCGCGACCGATTTCTAGCATGGGGGTGTGGATGGTGGACATGCCAGGGGTGGAGAGTGCCGAGCCGTAGCTGTCGTCGTGGCCGATTATGCTCAACTGCTTCGGGACGGCGATGCCCCGCTCGGCGCAGGCGCGCAACAGGGCGAAGGCCATGAGGTCGTTGTAGGTATGCACGGCGGTCACTCCAGAGGCCACGATGCGGCGCACCGTGTCGTCGGTGATTTCGGTGCCGCAATTTATCTCGACAGCGGTCATGCCGTGTGCCTCGGTGGTCATCAGCAGTTGTTCCCAGCGGACGGCCGAAACCCATGACCCCTGCGGGCCGGAGAGAAAGGCGACGCTGCGATGCCCAAGGGTAGCCAGGTGGGAGATGGCCCCATCAATGCCTTCATCGCCTTGTGGCAGCACCGAGGGAAGGCCCGGAATCAGACGGTTTGCCGAGACCAAGGGCTTAAATCCGGCCAGATCGGCTATCTGCTCGTCGGTCAGGCGTGAGGCCACCAGCACAAAGCCATCTACGGCGGGCTGCATGCGCTCCACTCGTTCTAACTCCAATTCGGCGGACAGTTGAGACTCGGCAAGCACCAGCATCCGGTTGGAGGTTGCCGCCGCCTGCTCGGCGCCGCGAATCAGAGCGAAAAACACCGGGTTGGTGATGTCGGAGACAACCAGGCCGAGCATCCCAGAGCGACCGGTTGGCAGTGCCCTGGCCAGTGGATTTACCCGATACCCGAGGGAAGCGGCGGCCTCATGGATCACGCGGGCGGTCTGTTCGTTGATGCGGCCCGGCTTGTGTAGGGCGCGCGAGACGGTGGAGGGGTTAAACCCGGTGAGTTCGGCAATGGCGTAGATGGTGGGTCGCTGGCCGTTTGTTGGTTGCGGCTTAGGGCTTGCCGGGGTGTTTGCCATGTTGAGATTGCCTTGCTGCTCTGAATGAAGACTGGCAATCGGTTGCGCCAGTTGCTACATGATACCTGACCATTGATTTTTGCGCATGCCGCCAGGAGGACAGAGTGAGAGATGGCACAAGTTGCCGCGGATGGCAATGATGAGGGTTCAGCCACCAAACGGGGCTATAGACCGCCTCTTAGGGCGGTTATGGGTTCGACCGAGGCGGCTTTGAGCGCGGGGTAGACACCCGCGACCAGACCGATCACGCCACCTCCCAGGGCAGAAGCGAGTACAACCACCGTATCTAGGATGGGCGTCCACGCCTGCGCAGCCGACGCCACCACCACCACGGCGACGCCTAGGGCGGCCCCGATCAGACCACCCAACAGGCCAACGGCCACCGATTCGAGCATGAATTGTGCCCCAATATCCCGGCGGCGGGCACCGAGCGCCCGACGCAGGCCGATCTCACCTACCCGTTCCATCACCGACAGCAGGGTGACGTTTGCGATGCCCAGCCCGCCGACTAGCAATGCCACTGCGCCGAGGGCCAGGAAGATGACATTAATATCGGCTTGAATGTTGTCGCGCATGGTCGAGCCAAGCACAGGTACCTGAACCCGCACATTATCGGGCGCGTTTGGCAGCAGCGCGATGGGTACCTGCTCGGCGATTACCGGCCCGGCCCCCACCGCAATCCGCATATGTACCTGCTCGGGGGCTTGCAGGCCAAAATTGGCCCGCGCGGTGCCCATCGGCACAATCACGCCGTCGATCAGATCGGTACGTCGCTGCATACCATCGATGATGCCGATTACCGTATAAGAGCGATCACCGATGAAGATGGAGGGCTGCCGCTCCACCCGGGAGACGCCCAGCCGCTCGGCGGCCCGCGCGCCAAGGACTACCACGCGGTCGGCGCGGGCGTCGTGTCCGGCATCGAAGAAGCGCCCGGCGGTGGTGTAGCCGCGCACCGCATCGAGCAGGCCCGCGCTCGCGGCGAAAAGCGGCGGCGAGGCCGGCATCGGCTGCGAAGGGTCGTTAACCGGCAGGGCGGTGATTACCTCGCCTTGCAGACTCACGGAGGCGAACAGGCCAGCGGCCTCCACCCCGGCGATACGCCCGGCACGAATATCCGAATCCCAAGGAATCGCGGCGACGGGTTGAGCTGGCCCCCAACCCGAGCGAGTGGTGCCCGGCTCGGCCATCGCCTGCGTGACGGCTACCGCGTCAAACTGTCGGGCGATCTGCCCCGAGGCGGTCTGCGCCAAACCCACGGTTACCACCACCGAGGCGATGCCCAGCACCGTGCCCAGGATGGTCAAAAAGAGCCGTCCAGGTCGGGCGTCAATCCCGGCCGCCGCCTCGCGGAACAGATCGCGGGCGCGAAACTGGTCGCCACGCGATCCCAGACGCACATTTATCTTCGCCATCAGTCAATCTCGCTTAAGTTTCCGTCGGTAATCCGCACCCGCCGCTCGGCCCGACCGGAGACGGAGAGATCGTGTGTGATAACGATGAGGGTTAAGCCATCTCGGTGCAGCTCGTCGAACAGGTCCATCACCCCATCCGACGTGGTGGTGTCGAGATTTCCGGTTGGCTCATCGGCCAGCAGCACCTGCGGGGCCGTCACCACAGCTCGGGCGATGGCCACCCGCTGACGCTCACCGCCGGATAGTAACGTCGGCAAAAAGTGCAGGCGATGGCTCAGGTGTACCCGGTCGAGAGCAGCTAAGGCGCGCTGACGACGTTCCTTGCGCGGCACGCCAGAATAGGTGGTGGCGAGCAGCACATTCTCCAGCACCGAGCGATGGGGCAATAGGTGGAACTGTTGAAAAACGAAGCCAATGCGTCCACCGCGCAACGCCGAACGCTGCGCCTCCGATGCCTGGCCCGTGGGCACGCCATCAAGCAGGTACTCGCCTGATGTGGGGCGATCCAGCAGCCCGAGCAGGTTCAGCAACGTGGACTTACCCGAGCCAGATGGGCCGACGATGGAGAGGTAGTCCCCATCAGCGACCACCAGATTGGAGGGCCTAAGCGCGTGCACCGGCGGGTCGCCGGGGAATACCCGCGCCACCTGGCGCAGCTCCACCACGGCCGGACGAATGGCCGGTTCGGGGACGAACTCGGCCGGTGCCTCCGGCGGGAACAGGTCTAAGACGGTCACTCCGAGTCGCCTTGCCCGCCGCCCATGCCCTGCCCGATTACCACCAGGTCGCCCACGCGTAGATCGCGGCCGACGCCCTCAATCTCAACATGCCCGCCGGCCGCCAGGCCGGTAGTCACCTCAACGAGCGAGGTGGTGCCGTCGGTCTCCTGTATCTCGATCCGGGCCTCGCCGCCGGGGCCGGCCGTCAGCGCGGCCAGGGGAACGGTAAGCACCGCGCCGCCGGTGGCGGAGACGGGAATGGTGATGCGGACGTTGCGCCCACGCAGAGCCACGACCTCCTCGGCGGTCAGATCTTCGAGCGCGAACGTAATGGTGGAGCGCCCGGTGGCAGCGTCGGCGGGGCCGATCTCCGCGATGGTCACATCCACGGTTAGCTCACCGGCATCAACGATGCCCGCATCGCCCACCTCTAGCAGTGCCCGGTCTGCGGCGGCGGCCGAGGCCGTCACCTTCAGTTCGGCGCCGGAGACGGACATGATCGCGGCACCGCCGACGGTCTCGCCGCGACGCACCGCCACATGATCCACGCGGCGAGGCAGGGTGTCTAAGAACACAACCTCGCTGGCCGGGAGGAATGGCAAAGCCGCCTCATTGGCCGCCTGTAGCGCCTCCTGCGCGTTAGTCAGTCCCTGACGGGCGGCATTGAGCGCATCCCGAGCCGCCGAGGTATCGACCGGCGCGTTCAGGGCTGCTCGCGCCGCCTGGGCCACCGTGATGGCGTCCGCTGCGTTATCGACCGCCGCCTGGAAGGTGGCAAAGTCGGCCGTTGCGCAGTTTTCGATCTCCTCGGCCTCGCAGGCCACCTCGTGATCGGCTTGGGCGGCCACCGCCACCCCGTGATCGCGGACCGCCGCGTTGACCGCGGCATCGGCGGCGGTGATTTCTACCTGACTAGGGCCACCTCCGGCATTGTTCAGCTCGGTTTGGGCGCGAGTGACATTTTCCTCGGCCATCCGCACGGCAGCGCGTGCGGCCTCTTGCTCGGCGGCGACCCCATCGGGCACCGGCGGCGTCGGGAAGCCGACCTGCCGGTACAGCTCCGTGATGCCCGTCGCAAGGGCTGCATCGAAGACGTCAGAGGTGGTAGAGCCGGTACTGATTCCCAGATAAGCCAGCGCCTCGCGGAGCTGTACCACGTCGGGGCCGGAATCGCCGACCCGCAGGGTGCGGAAGGTGGGCAGGCCGCCGGGCAGTAAAATCACTGGCCGCCCGCCGATCTCTAGGGCCACGGAACCGGCTACCAGCTCGGCGCCAACCTCCGGGATGTGACCGGTGACGATGGCCCGCATCCCCATCTCGGCGGTATCGACGGTCACATCGGAGGCGCCGTCGAACAGCACGTCGCCGCGAATGGTCACGTCATTGCTCAGTTCCCGGTTTTCGATAGGCACGGTAATTAGCCCGGCGGCGGGCGGTGCGGTACGGGCGGCGGCATCGGCGGGGTTCACCACGAAGTGGCTCAGACCAAACCCGGCCGCGAGGCTGAGTACCGCCACGGCTGCCAGTATCGGCAGGGTGCGCTTTTTGGAACCGACGCCCGCATCCGCTGCTGCGGACGGCGGAACCTCTGACGCAGGCTCTTCTTCGGGATTGATCTCTTGGTCAGTTGGAGCTTCAAGCAGGTCAGTCATTACGCAGGGCCTCCATGTAGCTGGCCCAAGCCTCTAGCTCGGAGCGGTGACGGTCAACAAACTGCTGCTGCAAGTCGTGGTCTACCTCTTGGCGAATGCGGTCAATGCCTGCCGAGGCGCGGCAGTCGAAGTCGGCGACGGCCATCGCGATCTCACGGGCGGTGAACGCCGTCACCTCGGCCGGATCGGGGGTGGGGAACTCGGGACCCTCCGGGAACGCATCCCAGTCCCAGTTCTGCCACAGATCTTCGTTATTCCAGCCGTGCATGTCGCCCCACTCCTCTTGTAAAAGCATTAGCGGGTCGTCGGCGCTGCTAAGGCCGGGGTGGCCTTCATCGGCCATGCAGGAGGACCAGGAGACGTTGGCCGCGCTGATACGAGGGTCGGCCTGCACCTGTTCCCAGAGCGTTTGTATTTCCTGTTCGAGAGCCTCAAACTGCGCGGGGGTCTCATGGCGCCATACCTGCTCCTGGGCGCGACCATGACAGCCGCCGTGCAGGTACATATCCCAATCCTCGCCAGAATCCCAGTCGAAGGGCGGACCCCATAACGCCTCGGACCACGCCTCTCGCTCGCCCTCCGACATCGCCTCGACCTGCTCGGCGTTCGGATCGAACCATTCGTTGCCGTCAACCTCGGGCATCACGCCATCCATGTCGCCCTCGTCCATGCGCCAGGGGTCGGTGCTGATGCCGTAGCCGAAGATCTCGGCGAACTCGCGACTACCCCACTGGGGAAGGTCGCTATCGTCATCATCGCCCCAGATGATGATGGAGCCGCCACCGCTTATGTTCGGAATGTAGTTGAAGCCGTACTCGGCCATGCAGACGGCGATGGCCTCTTCTACCTGCCGATGTTGGGCATCCATTTCGGCCTGCGCGTCATCCTGGGAGCGTTCGTCGCCCACCGACCAGCCGTAAATACGCATCGAGAACTCGTCGAGGGGACCGGGCACCCAATCTCGGCCAGTGGCGGCAGCCTCGGCGTCGGAGCCACAGGCGCTCAACAGCAGTGCGCCGCAGGCGAGGAGGGCGGGAAGTAACGTCTTACGGGAGGTGCGGTTTATGCGAGCCATTAGAGGGTTCCCTTTTCTATGTGCGGCGATCGGCAGGCCGATCCGTTAAGTTGTTGTGAGGCAAACGTGCGGTTTGATACATCCCTACACCTTGATACAACGCGGGAGAGAACCAAAATGTCACGTGCTGGCGTAAATTGCTCGCCAGGTTGGCGCACCCGCGACCCGGTCGAGCCTCAACCGGCCTAATGGCACGTCGCTGGACGCGGGTGGGTTTAACGTTATCTACATGACTCACCCAATGCCCGAAGCTCCCATCACCGTTGTTAACTCGAACGGAACGCTCTGCGGTAACTGCGGCGCTCCGCTGACCGGCGGGGGAGGCGTGCCCATTCCGACGCCGCTCGGCGTGGTCATCCCGGAAGGGACAGCCGTGTTGCGCTGCCTAAACTGCGGAGTCGGCAACCGCCGCGGTGAGTCCGCGCCGATGTCAGCCCCGGTGCCCACGATTTCTCAGCCCCCCGCGCCTCCGGTCGCCGCTCCGGTCTATGCTGCTCCGGCTCCGGCTCCGGCTCCGGCTCCGGCTCCGGCTCCGGCTCCGGCTCCGGCTCCGGCTCCGGCTCCGGCTCCGGCTCCAGCTCCAGCTCCAGCTCCTGTCCCATCCCCCATCCCGATGCCGGTGGTGCCCGCGCCGCAGCCCACAATTGCTCCCGCGCCCGTTAGGGCGGCATCTGCTGCCACGCTGCTGGCCACCTCGGTGCTGCTGGTGATTACTGGCCTGGCAACCTGGATGCTGGTTAATGCGTTCGGTGGCGTTTATGACCTGGGCGGCTGGGAGTTGGAGTTTGACATGCTCTGGCTGATCCTGGCCATTGCCTCTGGTGTCCTGGTGGTAGCTGGCGCCGTACTCGGCGCTCTAGGTACACACCGCCTCGTGACCCGCATTGAGGCAAAAAACTAAGGTCGCCACTATCCTTACCCGGTGATTAAGCGCAGCAGCACACCGAGTAAGAAAGACGAACGTAAAGCCGCCGCCGCAGCCGCTATGGATGCGGCGGCGGCGGCGTCGCTGGCCGAGATAGAACGCGAGATAGTCTCGCGCAACCCCGAACATGCCTTCGTGCCCACGCTTGATCGCGTGCGCCGAGTGTGCGAGCTGTTGGGCGACCCACAGCACGCCTACCGGGTTGTGCATCTGACCGGCACAAACGGCAAGACATCGACTGCCCGAATGGTCGAGGCGCTGGTACGCGAACATGGCCTGCGTACCGGCCTGTTCACCTCGCCGCACCTGACCTCCATCACCGAACGCATCCAGGTGGACGGCGCACCCATCAGCGCCGCAAGGTTCGTGGAAGTGTGGGAGGACGTTGCCCCTTACATTGGCGTGGCCGATCGGGAGAGCGTGGCGGCGGGTGGGCCGCGTCTGTCCTTTTTTGAGGTGCTGACCGTCATGGCCTTCGCCGCCTTCGCCGACGCTCCCGTGGATGTGGCCGTGATTGAGGTGGGCATGGGCGGCGAGTGGGACTCAACCAATGTGGCCGATGGCGATGTGGCCGTGATAACCCCGGTAGATCTGGATCATCAGGAGTGGCTGGGCGATACGGTCGAAGCTATCGCTAAGACCAAGGCGGGCATCATCAAGCCTGGTGCCACAGCCGTGGTGTCTAGGCAGGCCGAGGCAGCCGAGGCAGCCATTGAGGCCCGCGCCGCCGAGGTGGGCGCGCGCCTGGTGCGCGAAGGCCGGGAACTCGAACTTGAGGGGCGGCACCTGGCTGTCGGCGGGCAGGTGGTTGATTTGCTTACCACGACCGGTCTGTACACCGGAATTTTCCTGCCCTTGCACGGGGAGCATATGGGCCACAACGCGCTGGTGGCTCTCGCGGCGGTGGAGGCGCTGCTCAGTGACGGTGGGGTGCTGGATGGAGGCGTGATTGAAGCGGGGTTTGCGGGTGTTACCTCGCCGGGGCGCCTCGAGCTGGTGCGCTCCTCGCCGACCGTGATCGTGGACGTGGCCCACAACCCGCACGGGGTGGCGGCGCTGGCCACGACGTTGCAGGAGTCTTTCGCCTTCGAGCGGCTGATCGGGGTGGTGGGGGTGCTGGGAGATAAGGACGCCGAGGGCATCTTGGCCGCGTTGGAGCCGGTGCTGGCCGAGGTGGTACTCACCAAGAACTCCTCACCACGCTGCGCCGACCCGGCTGACTTGCGGGAGGTGGCAGTCAGCATCTTCGATGAGGATCGCGTACATATCGTCGAGCACCTAGACGACGCGTTGCAAACAGCCGCCGACTTAGCCGAGCGTGATGACGTAATCGGGGTGGGCGTCGGCGCGGGCGTCCTGGTGACCGGCTCGGTAATCACCGTCGCCGATGCCCGAATCCTCCTTAGTCGCTAGCACCCGCGAGCAAAGCGAAGGCCGCGGTTCTTGAACTTAGAACCGCGGCCTTCAAGATTGAATCAGCCAGCCGTGAAGGCTTCTTTGAGCTTGATCCGGGCGCCGGTGCGAAGTACGGCGTTGGAGTAGATGCGGGCGCCGATCCAGATCAGCACCGGGATCGCGGCCAGTGAGATGCCGAGCGCGAGCAGCTGCTCCCACAGCTCCACCACATCGAGCGCGTCGCGCAGCGGCATCAGGAACGGCGCGATGCCAGGGACGTACGAGAGGTTCGTGGCTAGCGCGTTGGTCGGGTCTACCGGCAGCACGTTCACGCCGAGGATGTACGGCAGGATCATGAACATGGTGACCGGCATGATTACCGAACCCACCTCTTCTTGCCGGGAGACCAGGGCGGCGAGCGCGGCCAGGATCAGGGCGAAGGTGGCGAAGCCGACCATGAACCAGATCAGCGCCCAGACCACGGTGGAACCCAGTCTCAGCCCGGTGTCATCGAGCATCCCGGTAACCGACGCCGCCGCGGCGGCCGCAGCCACCGTCAGGGCTACCTGGACAAGCCCGACGACACCGATGCCCAGGGTCTTCCCGGCCAGCAGCTGCGTTGGCTTCACCGTGGAGAGCAGCAGCTCGACCACCCGCGAGGTCTTCTCCTCGACCACGCCGACGGCCACCATCTGGCCGCAGATCATGATCGCCATGAACATCAAGATGCCCACCAGCACGCCCGCGACGATCTGCGTGACATCGCGCTCCGGCGGCGGGTTCAACGCGGTCACCTCGGCGTGCGCCTCGGCCACCGCCGAGGTCACGGTTCCAGGGTCGCCGCCTAGGTTAATGATCTGCGCGGCCAGGGCCTGCTGCCCGGCAATGCCATTGAACAGCATCTGTAGCGTCGGATCGAGGTGTTCATCGACGATGATGGTCAACCCGCCGCTATCGGCCGGGAGTACCAGCGCGTCCAGTTTGCCCTCTTCAATCAGGGCTTCACCGGCGGCGCGATCCGCCACGGTGGTCACGTC
>WQZL01000010.1 GCA_009780755.1 Promicromonosporaceae bacterium
GCCTTGCCGATCACGTAGGACGAGCCGGAGCCGGAGAAGAAGTCGTGGTTTTCGTCGGCGCTTGGGCTGAGGGCAGCCAAGATGGCCGGGTTGACGGCCGTCTCATCGGCCGGGAACAGCCCTTCGTAGCCAAGGTTCATCAGTGCCTTATTCGCGTTATACCGCAAGAACATCTTCACGTCCTCGACCAGTCCAAGCTCCCCATACAGGTCGGTCGTGTATTCGACCTCGTTGTCGTACAGCTCGTAGAGCAGGTCAAAGGTGTATGCCTTCATCTCCTCGCGTCGAGCCTCGGAGGTCAGTGCCAGCCCTTTTTGGTACTTGTAGCCGATGTAGTAGCCGTGCACGGCCTCGTCGCGAATGATGAGACGGATCAGATCGGCCGTGTTGGTGAGCTTGGCCCGGCTCGACCAGTACATCGGGGCATAGAAGCCGGAGTAGAACAGGAAGGATTCGAGCATGGTGGAGGCAACCTTGCGCTTGAGGGGGTCGTCTCCACGGTAATACTCCAGCACGATCTCGGCCTTGCGCTGTAGGTGCGGATTCGCCTCCGACCAGGCGAACGCCTCGTCGATCTCCCTGGTAGAGATCAGCGTCGAGAAGATCGAGGAGTACGACTTCGCGTGTACCGACTCCATGAAGGCGATGTTCGTATAGACGGCCTCCTCGTGGGGGGTGAGCGCGTCGGGGATCAGCGAGACGGCACCCACCGTGCCTTGGATGGTGTCAAGCAGCGTCAACCCGGTGAACACGCGCGTGGTCATGGCCTTCTCCGCCACCGTCAGCGACTCCCAAGATTGGATGTCGCCTGAAACCGGAATCTTCTCCGGCAGCCAGAAGTTGGCGGTCAGCCGATCCCAGACCTCTAAGTCCTTCTCGTCTGCTAAGCGATTCCAGTTGATTGCACTGACACGGTCGATGAGCTTGATGCTGCCGCTGGGGGCCACGGTGATTCCTTTCGGGTAAAGCCTTTTGATGCGGTCACAGGGTGCAGGAGACGCAACCCTCGACCTCGGTACCGGCCAGGGCTTGCTGTCGAAGCCGGATGTAGTACAGGGTTTTGATGCCCTTGCGCCAGGCATAAATCTGCGCCTTGTTCACATCGCGGGTGGTGACGGTGTCGGGGAAGAACAGCGTCAGCGATAGCCCCTGGTCTACGTGCTGCGTCGCGGCCGCGTACGTGTCGATAATCCGTTCGTAGCCGATCTCGTAGGCGTCCTGGTAATACTCCAGGTTGTCGTTGGTTAGGTGGGGCGCCGGATAGTAGACGCGCCCCAGCTTGCCCTCCTTGCGAATCTCGATCTTGGCGGGCACGGGATGAATCGACGATGTTGCGTTGTTGATGTAGCTGATCGATCCCGTCGGCGGCACGGCTTGCAGGTTCTGGTTGTATAGGCCATGCGTCATTACGGTGGTTTTGAGCTGCTGCCAATCCTTCTGGGTGGGGATGTCGATGTCGGCGGCGGCGAACAGTCGCGCAACCTTTTGCGTTGCCGGGAGCCAGGCCCGCTCCGTGTACTTATCGAAGTAGGTGCCGCTGGCGTAGGTCGAGTCCGCGAAGCCGACAAAGGTTTGGCCCCGTTCGATGGCGAGCCGGTTTGAGGCGGCGATGGCGTAGAAGGCGACGGTGTAGAAGTAGATGTTGGTGAAGTCGATTCCCTCTTCGGAGCCGTAGAAGATGCGCTCACGGGCGAGATATCCGTGCAGGTTCATCTGACCCAGCCCGATGGCGTGGCCCGCCTCGTTGGCCGCCTTGATGGAGGGCACCGCCTCGATGGACGTTTGATCGCTGACCGCGGTCAACGCCCGGATCGCGGTATCAACCGTGGCCCCGAAGTCGGGCGAATCCATAGCCTGCGCGATGTTGAGCGAGCCTAGATTGCAGGAAATGTCCCGGCCAACGCTCGCGTAGGAGAGATCCTCGTGGTATGTCGAGGGGGTGGCCACCTGCAAAATCTCCGAGCAAAGGTTCGAGTGCGTGATGCGTCCCTTGATTGGGTTGGCGCGGTTAACGGTGTCCTCAAACATCAGGTAGGGGTAGCCGGACTCGAACTGCAACTCCGCGAGCGTCTGAAAGAACTCGCGGGTGCTGATGGTGGTCTTGCCGATGCGGTCATCGGCCACGAGCCGGTGATAGTTCTCCGTGATCGGCAGGTCCGCGAAGGGAACGCCGTACACCCGCTCCACGTCGTACGGGGAGAACAGATGCATCGGTTGATTCGTCTTGGCCAGCTCGAATGTCACGTCCGGGATGACCACGCCGAGCGATAGCGTCTTGATCCGCACCTTCTCATCGGCGTTCTCCCGTTTGGTGTCGAGGAAGCGCAGGATGTCGGGGTGATGTGCGTGCAGGTAGACCGCTCCCGCTCCCTGCCGGGCGCCGAGCTGGTTGGCGTAGCTGAACGAATCTTCCAGGAGCTTCATCACGGGAATTACGCCCGAGGATTGGTTTTCGATCCGTTTGATCGGCGCGCCGTACTCGCGCAGGTTGCTCAGCAGCAGGGCGACGCCGCCGCCCCGCTTGGAGAGTTGCAGCGAGGAGTTGATGCCGCGCGCGATGGACTCCATGTTGTCCTCGATGCGCAACAGGAAGCAGCTGATAGGTTCGCCACGCTGCGCCTTGCCGACGTTCAGGAAGGTGGGGGTGGCTGGCTGGAATCGTCCAGAGATAACTTCTAGCAGGATTCGGCGAGCTAGTTCCTCGTCGCCATCGGCCAGCCCGAGGGCCACCATCGTCGCGCGCTCCTCGTATCGTTCCAGGTAGCGGGCGCCATCGAAGGTTTTGAGCGCGTATGACGTGTAGAACTTGTACGCGCCGAGAAAGGTTGCGAAGCGGAAATTTTGCGCGTCGGCCAGGGCATGAATTTCGGCGAGAAACTCCGGGCGGTAGCGCGCCAGCACGGCGGCCTCGTAGTAGCCATGCTCGACGAGATAGTCGAGCCGGGCCGGTAGGGAGTCGAACTGGACGGTGTTCGGCGTGACGTGCTGCCGGAAGTACTGGCGGACGGCCTCGCGATCCTTGTCGAACTGAATCTGTCCGTTCGCGTCGTACAGGTTCAGCATCGCGTTGAGCGCGTGGTAGTCGGTTATATCTGTTGTTGCCAAAATCGTTCCAATCCGTCGCGGACGCGTTGCACATCTGCGGCTGTTCCCAATAGTTCGAAGGCGTAGAGGTAGGGCACCTGGCACTTCGTGGCGATGATGTCTCCGGCGATGCAGTAGGCCGAGCCGAAGTTGGTGTTGCCGGCGGCGATCACCCCGCGGATGAACGCGCGGTTTCCCTCGTCGCCAAGAAACCGGCGCACCTGGCGCGGCACCGCCCCGCCCTCGTTGCCGCCGCCGTAGGTGGGCACGAGCAGGATGTAGGGCTGCGTTACCGTGAGAAAACCGTCGGCCGGGCGGAGCGGGATGCGATACACCGGCATTCCCCGTTCGGCCAGATGCAGCTTCTCGACAAATCGATGCGTGTTCTCCGAGATGGACGAGAAGTAGACAAGGGCGCCGGTTTCTGCCGGGGTGAGACCATAAAACGGCAGGTCGGCGCGTGACCGACTAGGCGAGTCCATGCCTATGGTCAGGCTGCGGCGGCCAGGTAGGCGGCGTGGGCCACGCCGGTGAGCGCGTTGATCCGATCCGGGCGAAACCCGGACCAGTGCGAGTCGCCAGCGATGACGACGGGCGCCTGTAGGTGCCCCAGATTGCGCACCAGGTCCAGGGCCGATGGGTCTCTGGTCAGGTCGATCACCTGGTAGGCCAGGCCCTGCTTGTCGAGCGCGCGATAGGTGGCCGTGCACTGCACACAAGACGGCTTGCTGTAGACGGTGATGCTCATGGCTTCTTACCTCCGGATTTCGCTGTTGCCTACTATGACACGGCCGTAGTTACACGGAGGTAACTCATCTCACCGCAGGCGGTCAACACTACACCTAGTGGTACCCGTGAGCGCAAGACCCAACATCTAGTATGCGGCGCATCTCACACCCCGCCACCGCCACCCGCCCAAGCGCCGCCCACCGGAAGTCTGACCACCGCAGGAGGACATGGGGCGCGCGAGAGCTACACCATCTCGCACCGAGCGAGTTGGCCTCTGTTCCGAGTCCGCTGCCCAACTGGCCTAAGCGGACGACCCTGACGTCTGTGACTGTGGGCGCAAGCTGGACAGTTCAACGCTTGGGTCTAGCAACGCCTCGGAGAACAACTTCAAGGGAGCCTGGGTCTGCTTACCGCGCGGACCGTTTGCCAAGACAAGTGCATCTCGGAAGTAGACAGCATTTTCCGCAAACGGTTTGTTGTCTACCTCGATCCCGAGGTGACGTAGGTACTTGATCGCGAAGGCTGCGCAGGTGCGGGTGTTGCCCTCCCGGAAGGGGTGTATCTGCCATATCCCTGAGATGAAGCTGATCGCTTGTTCTGTGACGCTGGCAGCTGGCAGGTTGGTATACGTTCTGTCGTGCTCTCGGTCGAAGTCGTATGCGAGCGTGTCAGCGATAGAAAACGGTGGCGCGTAAGCAACGGTTTCATCGCCTAGCGCGAACTCCCGCTTCGCGATGTGTTCACTGCGCCATACCCCGACCCAGGTTGGTTCGATCAAGCCAGCGAATATCTCGCGGTGGTATACGCGGAGTGTTGCTGGTGAACATACGAATCCTGGCTCTTGGATGAGTCTAGCGATTCGAGTCGCCGAGATGTCAGCTTCCCGGATACGATCATGAGTGAGCGCCTCGCCGTGTTGAGCGGTGAGTTCATCTTCTACCTGCTGGTAGGTGTACTTGCCCTCAATGTGACCCTGAGCGAGTTCGTACACTCGTGGTGACGGCGTAAGGCCATCAACACTCTGTAGCCCGATACCCACTGACCACGCGTATGCCCGGTTGGCCGGGTCGGCAGGCAAGCCGATCACCTCATAGGGGCGGTCTTCGTCATACATGACCAACTATCTTTCTGCGCGGTAGTGGTGGGACTGCCCCAGGGTTGGTTGACTGGTTTGGTTAGGCCGCCAGAGCCAGGTTGGTTCTAGCGTAGACGGTTTCGAACTCGATAGGGGTCATGCGACCGAGACGGTGTTGCCTGCGACGGCTCCCATTCTGTCTATTGACCCGATCGCGCCATGACCCTTGCGCGCGAGTATCGCAGGTTCTTGGCCTGGGATGATGCAGGGTTGATTGTCTTGTACTCCATCGGGCAGGCACAGGTAGCCCCTAGGCCCCCCGCGACGTCATGGCCAGCAAGGTTAGCGAGTACAAGTCCTCGTGAGGACACGACATTCCTTATAATCGAGAGCGGCAGGTGGACAGTCCTCGTGGGCCGAAACGGAGTTGGTATACCGATCTACCAGCTAGGGTCGGTCGGTTGTGAACTCCAGCATATTCGGCTGTTCGCTGTTGCCATCCTCCATACATGCAGTGAATGAAGGGCTTTCGGCGCAGTATGCCACCGCGACGTAGGTCGCCTTGAGGAACTCATGAGCCTCTGGCCTAGCCGGGTCACCAGGATGGAGGCAAACCTATATTGTGTTTACTCCGGCGTCGCGGTTTGAGTTAGCGGGAACCTGACGACATGGTGGCGGTGCTGTTTGTGCCGAAGGGACGTGACGCCACAAGCACTGGAATCATGGACCGTTCAGCCACCCAAGCGCCACCGTCGGGATGAACCCACGAGGCCAGTTCGACGGCTTCACGGTAGTCCTTCACCAGATCGCGGCGGTGGATGGGTTCGTGGTGGCAGGCGCGGTTGCGGATATGGTGGAGCATCGCCATTCGGTGTTCAACAGCGCGGAGGCGCTGCAAAGGGTCCGCCGGGCCATGCGGGAACGCTGCGGTCAGCGCAGGGGTCCAGAGCGTAGTCAGGTAACGCTTAGAGGCCAGGTACCGCCAGAAGCCCAGGCCGAGTTCCGCGACCACCTTGCCGTGGTCTTCGGGCCTACGGCCAAAGCCGGTGGCGCGCTCTCTGGCCTTGTGGATATCGGCGTATCCCTTGTTGTCGAGCGGTGCCGCGCCGAACCAGTCACCCAGCCGACGACGGTCAGCCCAGGCGACGAGTGCAGAATCCATCGCGTTGCGGGCGAGCGCTTCGACCATGCTGACCGTCACCAACACCGCACTGGAGGCATCGGCGTTCCACTCGTAGAGGCGCAGCGCCGCATTCAGATCACCGCTGCTGGTTCGCAGGTAGGAACGAAGGCGAGCGGTAGTCAGCAGGTCACGTAGAGACTCATCGGAGTAGGCCCGAACCGGGGCAGCCTCGCCGCTGGCACTTGCTGTGGTTGACATTCCGGCTCTCGAACCCATAAATTTACTTATGAAGACCCCGGAACAATCACTGGCCTAGCCACATTGCCGGGGTTTCGTCTTGGGCGATGCTACCGGACTTTGAGGCCAGGCATCCCCGTAAGTACCCCTGACGCGATTTCGGGCCATAGGCCCACTCCGCCGCCGGCGCATCGCTGACGGCACACTACCAGCAATTCGCGTTGGCCCGCCCAACCACGGCGCTCGCGAGACGCGGCGCATTCGAATCCCGCGTGAGGCGCTCGCGGACTTCCTCTCGCCAGTTGCCTAACCACCCTGGGGCGTATTCGATCTTGGCTTATGTCTCTCAGAAAGACTAAGTGTCCGATGCCTCTTTCGGATACTTTTAGGGTAAACCTGGTCGCGAATGTGATAGCCCGGCAAGACGACTTCGATTTATGTAAAATGATGAAAATCAGTGAAGGAAAACAAAATGCCTGACAAGCGCAGACGGAGCATCATCTGGTATCCGGTTTATGTAGAGCCACAGTACAAGATACCTGTACTGGTAGATGAGGTCTGGAAAAACCGGTGCCCCTGTGGTTTGTTCCACAAGAGCCACATCCAGTACGCGAAAAACAGAGGCAAGCGCCCGTGGCCGGACTCCTGGGTGATGGAGGCGCGAACAGGTCCGCACATGGCAAAAATCCCATTACTCGCAAAACGCATGTTTGGCGCTCGCGAATGTACGGGCTACCTGCACAGACACCGCCATGTTGGGAACTTTCAGACGTATGCATGGGGTGAGTAACGTTATGTGTGTCCGGAAAACGTGTTTCACCAGTGGTTTTGCGACGAGTCGCGATTTCCTTACCCCTATGGGGTTATGGGTTCCTTTTGAAACCCCTATTTTCGTATTTGGTGAGGGGTAACGGGGTGTGCGAGTCGCCCAGGTGCTGGATCGGGGCACAAGCCTCCTCGGTTGAGGTGCAACAGCGGCCGAACCGTTGGGTATGGCCAGGCGCGCGTCACGTTGAGTGCGCCAAACTGGATACCGAGGCAAAGGCATCGTGCGTGGTGTCGCCAAGCCGAGATAGCGGAACGCCTCCCAGGCTGCCCCGGGGTGAGTCACGCATCGCCCCTGGCCTATTCAGCCCGGCGCCAACGCCGCCAGGCTGGCCCAGGAGCGACACACAGCGAGTACCAGAAGCGATTACATGCTCTGTAACACAGGGGATCGGCTAGTTGGCGCAACAAGGGACTGACCCCTCGGGAACTGTTTAGGGGACTGGGCGGCCAAAGACAGTCTTGGTCCGCTATCCCATGAAGTGAAGCCTCAGCAATGAAACAAAACCGCCACTGTAACCCGGAAAATCTGCGTGTTTCAGAGCGGTCGCCGCTCCCCTCGGGACGGTGGCCGAGGCCACCACAGAGAGGGCGGCACCATCAACACCGCATTAGGGGAAGTCGAGGTTGCTCTTTGGCGCGGTATTGGTGATCGCGCGCGAGTGCCTATGCATCGGGCTTGGTGGCTTTGATGATGGCGCCGTGGAGTCCGGGGGCTACCTCGTGGGTGAAGGTGATTTCAGAGTCCACGAAGCCTGCGGCATCGAGGCCGTCCAGGTACTCACTACGGGATAGCGCTCCCGCGATGCAGTCCACGTAGTCGCCGCGCTTGCCGCGCTCGGCAGGAGTGAGATGGTCTTCGGCGACAACATCGGATACCCCAAATCGCCCTCCGGGCACGAGTACGCGGAATGCCTCGCGCAGCACGGCAGGCTTGTCGGCGGACAAATTGATGACACAGTTGGAGATGATGACATCGACACTGGCGTCATCGAAGGGAAGGTGCTCGATGGTGCCCTTACGAAATTCAGCGTTGGGCACCCCTGCCTCGACGGCGTTGGCTCGGGCCAGATCGAGCATCTCATCGGTCATGTCTACGCCGTAGGCAAAGCCGGTTGGACCGACCCGGCGCGCCGAGAGCAGAACGTCTATTCCGCCACCAGAACCGAGGTCAAGCACCGTCTCGCCTTCGTGAAGGTCTGCCACGGCGGTTGGGTTTCCGCAGCCGAGGGAGGCCAGAACTGCTTGCTCTGGAAGCCCCTCAACCTCCGTGCCTTCATACAACCTGCGGCCAAACTTGATCGGCTTCGGCTCGTCAGAACCACAGCACTCCCCACCCCCGCAGCAGTCGCTGGACTCTGCGAAACGTCCAGCTTGCACAGTCAGCGCCGCCTGTGCATACCGGTCCCGAACCTGCTCGCGCAGCGTCTCGCCACCAGTCATAGAACCCACTCCGTTCCATTAGGCATCGAAGAATAGCGATGCGACATGCGTCAGCATACATCGAAGTTTGTCGATGCATGACAGGATAAGGCACATGACGCTAACGCCGACTCTTCCCCCATCCAACGACGCGGGATGCTGCCCCGCAGCCCTCGGGGGTGTGGCGACGGATGAGGCGATCCGGGTTGCGAAGATGTTCAAGGCACTTGCCGACCCAACCCGAGTCCAACTGCTCTCCATCATCGCGGCGACCCCCGGTACTCCCGCCTGCATCTGCGACCTCACCGCCCCCGCGGGCTTATCGCAGTCCACTGTCTCCCATCACATGAAACTGCTTGTGAATGCTGGACTGGTCACCCGAACCCAGCGCGGTAGGTGGGCGCACTACGCCCCTGCCCCCGACGCCGCCGATCTACTGTGCGCCGCCGTGACGACTGTCCTTACGCCATTTGACTGCCACCAAGGAAGCCCGACTATGCCGTCCGTCTTGTTCGTATGCGTTCACAATGCTGGCCGCTCTCAGATGGCTGCCGGATTCCTCACGGCCCTGTCTGGCGGCGCCGTTGAGGTTCGCTCCGCCGGTTCGGCTCCTGCCGATGCAATCAACCCCGCCGCAATTGCGGCGATGGCCGAGCGCGGCATTGACCTAACTGGGCAGACGCCGAAAATCCTGACCACCGATGCCGTGCAAGCATCTGATGTCGTTGTCACGATGGGGTGCGGTGACACCTGCCCGATCTTCCTCGGCAAACGCTACGAAGACTGGCGACTAGACGACCCCGCAGGGCAGGGAATCGAAGCTGTGCGCCTCATCCGCGATCAAATCGAGCAGCGAGTCCGCGCCCTGCTTGACGAACTAGGCGTACCTACGAGTTGGCCGCCACAACGTGGTCGCGAGCACAAACCCAAAACCGATAGCCCAGAGGCCCGGTTTTACAGCCCCGGGAACCAAAAAGCCGCTTCTGAAAGACTCAGAAACGGCCTCTGACCTGCGAGTGCGCTCGAAGGGATTCGAACCCCCAACCTTCTGATCCGTAGTCAGATGCTCTATCCGTTGAGCTACGAGCGCGAGCGGTGAGTAGAACGCACCGAGCTTGCTCGTGTGCATTTTAACGAACCGCGAGCGTTCGTCATAGTCACGGAGTGACGACGACGAGCGCGCGGCCATCAGGCCACCGAATACCTTACATCGGGAGGGTAGGAGACGGCAAGTGGACGACAGAGTTACAGCCCATCGGCTTTCAGGTCGGCCACTAATTGGATGTAGAACTCGGTTACGTCGAAGCCGTTGATGTCGAAGCCAGCCATGTCGATCACGGTGCTGTGATCGATGCCGAAGCGACTCGGCGCCGGGACCAGCCCCAGCCACTCCCCCCACAGCATGGACGAGGTGGGCACCACCCCATCCCAGATGCCGCCCAGTACCGCCGACCCGGTGGAGCGGTAAACAACGCCCGGCGCATCGGGCATCAGCGCGTTCAAACGCTCGCAAGCCTGCGGGGTCACGTCGCGGGCCATCGCCAGCAGGTCCGGCTCGGGCACACCCGCCCGCGTAGTGAACCAGCCATAGACCCGCTTCAGCAGCGTCTTGGTTGGTCCGGGATACATCCGCAGCACCATCGCGACATAGGCGCAGCCGTGATGTGGGGTACTGATGGTGGTCAGCGAGGCCACCGCCTTAGCCCGGCCAAGCACGGAAATCGCCCAGCGGGAATCAAGGCCACCCTTGGAGTGCGCGATGATGTTCACCTTTTCCGCGCCCGACTCCGCAATCACCTGGTCAATCATCTCGGCCACCTGCTCGCCCGCGTCGGCCACCGACCGCGTTGACTGATGGTCGGGAGCGAAAACTAGGGCGCCGTTGCGCCGCAGCGCGGCCGGGATGCGCCCCCAGAATCGCTGTACCTCCCAATCCAGCCCGGCGATGCCATGCACCAGCAGTATGGGATACCGCGTCTCGCAGACGTGGTCGGCCGCCCGCGTAGCATCACGGAGGTGCCGCAGCTTTTCACGCTCGCGATGCCGCCTGGCCGTGCGCCAGGACACCGCCGCGGCTGCGGCCATTCCAACGGCTGCGCCCGCCGTGCCAGCAGCCGCAATCTTGCGAACGAGGTTCATGCTCCCATGTTGACAGAGTTTGTCACCCTCCGTCACACCGGAGTGGGTTATGGGACGTGGGGGGCATCGTTGAGGAGGCTCCACACCCGGGTATCGCCAGGCACCATCACCGTACACTCGGAGAAGTGACGGTGTTCCCCGATCCCGAGAACGTCAATCGAGGCGATGAGGCCCGCCAGGCCCATCCGGTCATCCGTGTCGGTTACCTCGACATCTTCGATCGCCGAGGCCCAGTCATCGGCCGAGATGTTCGTCACCGTCCAGGTGAAGCAGATCGGCATGCGGTACATGATTCGCGAGCCGGTGGGGAACTCCGCGCCCGCCATTATGTCGGCGGTACTCGGATTCGGATTCGATGGGTCTGGGTGTTCAAAGGCGCGGCGCTCGATGCGGATGCGCGGATCGGTGGAGAACAGATCCACGCGCACCGAAGGCACCAGCAAGCCCTCAAAGTTCGGATCCGAGGTAATCACCGAGTGCAGAATCAATGTCTCGGTGCCTCCGACCACGTCACCTGCGGTGGCCGTAACCGTCGATGTCGCGCTTCGGTTGCCGCCCGGCGGAATCGACAGGCTGTCGGCGCTCGGCAGCAGGGCCGGCGTACCTGCCGGCTGCTCGACGGTCACCGTGAAGTTAAGGTCGTCCGTCGGCACCGGCGCTCCGGGGCGGACGAACAGGTGGTACGAGGTTGAGTCCAGCCCACCGGTGATGATCGAACTCAGTTTGGGCATCGCACCGAGCGGGTTTATGAATGTGATCTGGTTATTCGTGGCGTGCGCCGGAACTAGGTTCGGCAGCCCGGTGGTCGAGTACACGCGGCCTGCGGGAATCGTCGCGGTCACGGTTGCAGAATCGTCCACGGCCACCACCAGATCGAAAACCTGGTAGTCCGAGCCGGGAACCGGAGTTATCGAAATCACGCGAGGGTTTATCAACGCCGGGTTCAGGGTCGCCGCGCGGGTGGTGTCGGCGGTAGGTGTCGCAACCAGGTCGATCGACGCAGCCATGACCGTGGCCGGGTCTAGCCCGGTAGACGATGTGATCTGGAAGTTCAAGAAGCGGTTCAGGGTCGGGTTATTCTGCCCAGGAGCCTGGCTGATCGCGAGTGATGGCGAGCAATTGCCCGTGAGCAGCACGGTCCGCGAATACTGCGAGGACTGCACCTGCGACAGACCCACAACCTGCGTCTGCACACGCAACGCGCCCATCATCGCCCCGGTAGTTTCCGATGAGAGGCGAGTGGTGGTCGGCGGACGGTTCGGCACCCAATCGGGAATGCGATCCGTCGGCAGGGTCAGTTCCCCCACTGGCACCTGCACCACGATTCGCTCCCGATCCGACGTGATGCCATCGAGCGAGCCAATTAACAGCTCGGCGCTGTTTGCGCCGGTCCAGAAGATATCGATGTCAACGGGGCGACCAGGCAGCGGGGCGGCGGTCGGGCGCTGCACTTCAAGCTCGACGTAACACATCGGCATCTCGGGGTCGAGCCACGGGCTTAGCTCTGCGCGGCGCAATGCCGGGTTAGCTATGCCTTCGATGACGGAGGCGGTGCCGACGGGGAACCAGGTGTTGATGTTCTGGTTGGCAGTGTTGTTCCGGTTTCGGAACATGCCCACGCCGGTGTTCGCGGTCTCTTCGAGCGTGGTTGGGTTGGCGCCTACTCGGGAGAACGTGTTGCCCCGCATCGTGAGCAAACCGGTCTGCCAGGCGTGCACCGCACCCTGAGTGGACGTGAAGTTATCGAAGTGGTTGTTTTCGATGTACACCCGTGAGGCCACGGTCGAGTTTGCCGGGCGGTTGCCCGGGCCGCCATTTGCCACGGATGCGCCCGGCGTACCGCCACCAGAGGGCACATGGATGGCCTGACGTCCGGCGGTGCCGGTGGAGAATACGTTGTTGTAAATGCGGGTGGTGCCCTGAAGGCGCCCACCGACGGGCAACGAGATGTTCGCCTGATGCGCGGCGGCCTGACCGGCATTGTTGGCAAACACCGAGTTACGCACGGTCAGATCGCGCAGCGTCATGCCGTTCGCGTAACCGCCGGTGCCGCCCCAGCCGGGCGTGAAGTCCAGGATGCGGGAGCTTGCCGTGTTGAAGCCCTGCAACACCACGTTGTCGAAGGTCAGTCCGTGAATGTGTACATTGCGGCCGTCGCGACGGTTGGCAGCTGTCGCGGCGTTGCCGCGCACAAAGTGCAAGAACCGGGGTCGGCAGCCACCGGACTGGGTGGCGGAGCAGGCGCCACCGGTGCCCGCAGGCTGCCGCACCGCGATGTCTTCGATGGTGATATTCACCATCGGGGTGGTGGCGTCGGCCTGGAACATGAAAATGGCGCCGTGGTCAAAGGAGTTAGTGAAGCCGGAGATTTCGTAGCCGCGCACGGTCACGTTCCGCACACCCTCACGTAGCACCACGAACCGCTCCGGGTTCCAGTTGTTGGTGTGAATCTGTGACTTCTGGCCATTGGCCAGGCCATCGATTAGCAGGTTTTGCACACCGGGCATTACCTCGAACGAGGTCTCGCCGCCGATAGCCTGGGTGGCGTTGAGAATGCTGACGTTGTTGGCCTGGATGCGGAAGATACCAACCGAGGGGGTATCGAACGGGAAGTAGGGCAGCAGCCGGTCATCCAGGTCGATGGTCATCGGGGCCGTTACGTGGAACCATGCGCCGGTGGAAAAGATCATCCGACCGGCGGCATTAATCATGGCGTTGTTGTTCCGGAAGGCGGCGGTACCAGCGGCGCCGGTCATGTTGCCGCGACTGATTTGCGCAAAGCAGGCCGTGTCATGAATGTTGTCGCAAGGTAGCTGGATATCCTCGTGCACCTCGATCAACACGTCCTCGGTGTGACCGAGAGCGTTGCCGAGCTGGATGGCCCGACGCAGGGTGCATTGGCCGGGTCCGTTGCCGCATTGGCGAGCGGATACCTGAGCTGCGGTCAGGGCGGTGGATGCCCAGGATGTGTTGTCGACAACGATGCGGAACGGGGTGGCGGTAGCAGTTTGGGCAAACACCAAGCCCAGGCCGGAGGCGAGCAGAGCCAGGGAGACAATGAGGGCAGCCGAACGTAGGCCGCGCCTACGGCGCGCCCTACGACGCCGGTCTCGCCGGGATTGCTCAGCCATTGCTGTCTCCTGCTAGTTGTTCGATCATGCGGTAGCCGTGGCGATGGCCAAGGCCATCTCACAGGTAAACGGGGCACCTTCACACACGTCAGCGCGGTTACGCCGCGGCAAGGGGGTGTCACATACTTCGCAACGACGCCTCCTGGCTCCGGCCAAGAGGAGCCAGCCGAAGATGCCTAGCGCACCCGCGAGCGACAACACACCAAGAATGGCGGCGCCAGTGACCGGCAGGTCGGGAGTGGGTGTCACCGAGGGGCCATCCGGGGTGGTGGGTAGCTCACCGGCCATATGCGCCAGTACCGTGAACTCCAGTAACTTGGAGACCTCGCCAGCCATGTAGTGGTACTCGATGGTGTCGGCAAACGAAACGCCCACGGTCACCGGCACCGTGGCGCCCTGGGCCACCGAGACCTGCGCAATGGTGGCCTCATTCTCGGTGCGGCCCGGAACCGGAATCTGGTTCGTGTCCAAGCCGTGTAGGCTGCGGAAGCTTTCAACGCCTTCGGCGGAACCGATCGTCCAGAACAGTTCCACATCTTGGGCCAGATCAATATTCAGGGCCGAGTAGTCCAGATCGCGAGCTAGGCCGAGAATCACGGTAAGCACGGCATCGGCCGGGCCAGCGTTTTGCAGGTACAGGGTGCGGCGTACCCGGTCGCCGGGCACGAGAGTGCGCTCGCCGATGAAGTTTTCATATGAGGTGACGAACGGGTTGCCCCGCCAATCCACCTGCACGGTGTAGCCGCTCCAGTCGGAACGGATCGCGTTTTCGGCAGCGGCGGCGACAATATAACCGTCCGCATCAACCGCTTGGGGGCCAGCACCGGTCCAGCCGGATTCGGCGAAGCCGTCCTGGGCGCCGCCCGTGGTGTGGACGCCGACGGTGTTCTGGATGCCCGCATTGCCGCCGGGGTCGGTGAAGGGAGTGGCTCCGGCGATGGTGGCGAACATGATGCCCGCCACGAGCAGCATGACAGCAAGCAGGAATGCGTACGCGCGGCCCCGGCGGGTTAGCCCGCCCTTGCCCGCGTGGACGACCGCCACCGAGTGGCTAGTCGTCTGCATAACGCTTGTCATGTCTTGCTCCTTGGTAAGTCTTGCTACTTGGGCTCTGGGTGGTGATTGAGCCTGTCGAAATCATCCGACTCCCTGGCCGAATGATTTCGACAGGCTCAACCATCGCCCCACGTCATCCTGCGCGAAGCCGCAGGCTTTAGGCTCTGCGACGCGCTGTGCACCCGCAGAGTGACGTGAGTTTTGATGGTTGAGACCTGTTCGATCAGGCGTGGGCTAGGCCCACTAGATCAGGTGTTGCTCAGTTAAAGTACGCGCCGGTGTGACGGACCTGCTGCAGGTTGAACGCCATGCCTTCAAACGCGGTCAGCATGTTGCGGCCCTGGTTGTAGTTCACAAACTCCGGGTCGTTGATGGTCGGCACGTCGCTGTCTGCGGGGTAATCCGGGTTCGGGATCTGCGGGATGGTGACGTTGTTGCCACCCTGGGCGCCAATGGTGCCGTCGTAGTTGTTCGCCTCGTCGTCGCCGGCCTGCCAGAAGCGGCCGATGATGAGTACGGTCACAACCGTCTCGCCATCTTCGCCAACCGAGAACACCAGCTCGTCAACGGTGTCGTCGTGGTAGACGCCATCGGTGAGAACGTCGGTGGTCAGGTAGGCGATGTGCAGCACGTCACCCGTGAAGGTGCTCAGGTCGAAGGGCACCTCGGTGATGTCATCACCCTCAGCGTCCTCACCGAAGACCATAGCCTCATCATCGATGAAGATCGAGAAATACCAGGTCCAGAACGGGTTGTCCAGCGCCTCAGCGGCGTCGTCCAGTTCCATCTCTAGGGCAGCGACCAGGTTGTCGCCAACCATGGTGATGTCCAAAACGGCCGACATAGCCACGGTGTCACCAGGCACTGCGCGCCAGTCCTCCGCCTCGAACGCGTGACCGGGGATGTCGGTGCCCGGCACGTAGCCGCCCTTGTCCGTACGGTCTTCGGAAATGTCAAACATTCCCGAAGCCTCATTCAGTACCAAGTTCAGGTCACCAGCGGTGATGGCGCCACCCTCGAAGTCAGCCGAGGCCGACCACAGGGCGAAGGTGCCACCGCCAACGAGGGCGACAGCACCAGCGGTGATGCCAGCCATCCACAGCAGACCCTTGCGACGCTTCTTCTCCTCGGTGACGACAATCACGGGAGCGTTCATGTTGTTCTCCATAGTTGTTGTTTCTCCTTGTCATGCACCGAACGGTGCGATTGGTGCACCAGTTCGGTGCCTCGGAACATCTCGGATGCTCCGAGAAGTTGTTAGGTTGCTATTCAGTTGTGGTCGGATGCCGCGGTTTCGATGAAGCTCAACCGGCGGCAACGTGGTTAGGAGCGGAATGCGCGCGGGGTGGCACGCAAAAGGACATCTGGTTCCAGGGCCGGGTCTGGGTGGATGGGGAAGTAGTTTTCGTCGTGGTCGCGGCTGATCGAACCGTCTTCGCCGATGCCCTCTGCGGTACCGCGAGCGCCGTAGGTGCCGACGGGCGGGATGATGGGCGGGAACGCCACCCAGGCGCGCCACTGGTCGAAATCGACGTGGATGGCGTCATCGCTTTGGCCGGTGCCCCGGACGGTGGCGTCCGCGACGTATTCGGTATCGGGGCGGTGGTTGAACTTGAGTGCGACGCACCAGGGGTGGTAGCCGTCCTCCTGGGTCCGCAGCGACGGCACGATCTCTACGGCGGTGGGATACAGCCCGCCGGCGGCATCTAGCACGTGTACGTTGCGGGTGGTCTCGCGATTAACCTCGGGCACGTTCGAGCAGTCGCGGCCCAGGGCGGCCGGGAAGACGATTAGCGTGGAGTGACCGAGCAGCGTCTGATACGAAGCGGTGCCGCCATTGCCCAGGGAGTGGGCGACGCGGTTCTCGTAGCAGGCGTACTCGTAGCCCGCATCGTCCTCGCACACGGTTAGGGTGCGGCGAGACTGGCCGACTTGGATCAGGTCGTACTCCATGCCGAACACGCCATCGGCGCGGCCGTACACGGTGAACGGCCAGATAATCCATTCGGGGTCGGGGCCGGTTTGATCCATGATCTGTGCGATCACGGCGCCGGGAATAACGATGTAGAGGGGGCTGCTCAGCGGCACGGCCGGGTAGCCCTTCGGCGCGGTGGTGGCATTCTCATTCGGGGCGGGCCAGGATGAGACGTTCGTTGAAACGCCGAATGCGACATTGCCCACGGGCAGCGGCAGAATGATGGTGTTGTCGTTGTCGGACCATAGCGCCTGCGCGATGGTGATACCGCCGAGGGTGGCGCCGAAGGCAATCAGCCCAGCCAGGGTGGTACGCCCGACGAGGTTTAGCCTCTTAATCACGACGTCACCCACTGCCCAGCAATCTCGGAGATTTCGAGCGTTCCCGGAGCGAGGTGAGGAAGTGCTTGGGGTGAGAATCCGGGTCCGCTTCGTACCTGTTCTAGCCGCAGCCCCAGGGAACCACCCAACCAGTGCGTGTGGTCGTTCCCGGTCACGCCGCGGCGCAACTGGTGTACCCAGTTCAGGTCGCCGGTGATTTCGACGTAGATCACCACGTCGAGACTCAGCGTCACACCCGCGCTGGAGCCAACCAGGTAGCCATGCTCCCCAAGCTCACCGGCAACGAAGGGGCCAGCTACCCGTTCCCCAGATTGATAGACGAACATCTCCAACGTCACGGATTGCTCGTTGTTTCCATCTGGTACGAAATCGGCCACAAGCACGGCGTTTAGGTTGTCACCCTGCAAGAATGCCTGTACGGGAACGGAGACACGCAGCATGTCGCCGGGCATCACTACCTCGTCCGCAGCCGGGTTGAAGGATGTGGCGGTGGTCACGTCTTCGCACTCGTCATACGGCTCGCCGTACTCATCTAGGGGGTACACGCAGGTGGTGACGATCTCTTCCCATAGCTGCGGACCGGTCACGGTCAACTCCAGGTCACCTGCGATGACCGAACCATCCTCGAAGGGAGAGTCAGCGAACCACAACGCGAAGGCGGTGGAGGCGGCGGCGATCCCGATGACGGCGGCCATCACGGTGCCAGCGGCAGCCCGACGGGCGGCCAGACGATTGCGTCGGGCAGCCCGGCGAGTGCGCGGAACGGTGGCCCCCTCGCGGATAGACCGTCTCGTCTGCAAGCTCATGGAATCACCACCCGAGTGTCGGAGGGGATCAGCACGGAGCAGTATGAGAAGTGGTACGACTCACCGTCTGGGAGCAGGGGGATGTGCCCGATGAAGCCGTTAGTGCCCAGGCGCAGGTCGGTGTCGGTCACGTCGATGTCGCGCAGGGTGGTCTCCCATTGGTCCTCCGAGATGTTAGTGACGGTCCACACGAAGCAAACGGGTTGCAGGTAAATCATCGGCGAGCCGGAGGTCACGTAAGTGCCGGTGGCCATGATGGTGGCGGGCGTCGAGCTGTCCCCGACATTGGCGAATGTGCGTCGGGTGATCTGTAGGCGCGGGTCGGTGTAGAACAGCGCGATCTCCATGCTGGGCACCACGAGGCCATCAAAGTTCGGGTCCGAGGAGCGCACGGTGTGGTGAACCCAGGCCGGGGTTTCAGGCAGCACCGGGCCGGAGGCCACGGTTACCCGAATTAGGTCACTCCATACCTCACCAGCGTCGATGGTGGGGCTAAGCGTTAAGGGCAGCACGGTGGGATCGGCCGGGTTTTGCTCTACCGTGGAGGTGAACAGCAGGTCGCCGGTCACCACCGGCGCTCCGGGGCGGATGCCTAGCTGATAGTCGCGGCCAATCTCGTCGGCGGTGATGATTGCGATGCGATGCGGCTGTACCTGTAGTGGATTAATGAACGTGATCTGGTTGTCGGTGTACGTGGCCGGGGAGGGGTTGTATACGCCCTGAATCGAGCGCACCGTGTTTGCACCCAGGTTCAACGTCACCGTCGCCGAGTCATCCACGGCCACCTTGATCGAAATCTTCATGTCATATGAGTCATCTATCACGGTGAACGAGACGATGCGCGCGTTTATCAACGCTGGGTTGCGGGTGCAGTACGCGGGTTCCGGCGCGCCGGTGACGGCGTTGGGCGTGCAAGTGATCGGTTCAACAGTCATGTCGATGCTGTCGGGGTCGAACGAGGAGAGATCGAGCGGCGCGCTGGATTCCACGATGAAGTTCAGGAACCGGCGCATGGTCGGGTCCGGTTGCTCCTCTAGGGGAGCCTGATTGATGGTCAACGTGGGGGCACAGATACCGGCAACCGTCGTGGCGCGAGAGAACTGCGTACTCTCGGGCTGCCCGTGGGCCATACCGTGGGTCTGTAGCCGCAGGAAGCCGGTGATTTGCCCGGTAACTGGATCGACAATCTGTGTAGTGGTGGCGCGGCCAGGTACGTTTACGATCCCGTAGTTGGCCAAAACCACCTCGCCGACGGGCATATGAATCAGCAGAGTCTCCCGGTCGCCTTGCCCACCGGAGGCGGTGATGCCGGTGGCCGTGCCCAGGAATACCTCGGCCTGGTTGTTGCGAGTCCAGTAGACGTCGATCTTGATTTCGCCGCTCTGCCGGTGGGCGGTGGTACCGAGCAGGCCGGTGCCGGTGCCCCAGTCTTCACTTGGACGAACGGTCATGGTCACGGCGCAGGTGGGTTCCTCGACGAGGGAGCCGTCTTCGGCCACCGTCATGATCGGGCGATCATCGCGGTTGGCCTCGATGGCGTTTGTGGGCAGATGCGGGCCAACGTGAACCTGTGTGGTGCCGGCCAGCATGTGCCAGGTGGTCATGTTCCGGTTAGCGGAGTTATCGACATTGCGGAATAGGTTGCCGCCTCGCGAACGACCGGCCACAGCCGAAGTCGCGTCTCCAGGAGCCTCAGCCGTGCCGCCGACGGCCCAGGAAGAAATCTCCTCGTAGCGGGTGAGCTGCTGGCCGGTGCCGGTACCACGCTGGGCGGTGCCGTAGGAGAAGGTGTTGCGGTACACCGAGGTGGTGCCCGAACGCCAGGCTACGACCGCGCCGAAGCGGTGGTTAAAGCCGTCGAAGTGGTTATCGCGGACGAACACTCCCGAGGCCACGGTTGAGGCCGTGGCCGAGTTGGCCGAGTTTGTCACCAGCGCTCGGTTGCCTGGAGTAGCGCCGCCTGCCGATGGGATGAAGATCGCGGCGGTGTTGTTGTTGTTGGCCGAGGTGGTGCGTTGAACGGCTGCGGTTTGGCCTGCCTGTGTGCCGGCCGTCCCTGGGGTCCAACCGGGGGCACCACCGGTACGCCAAAACGAGGAACCAGGAGTGTCTAGGTTCGGGGCGGTGGCGATGCGCGGCATCGAGAAGAAGTTGTACTCGATGATGGTGGTGCCCAGCAGACGCCCCCCGGAGGGCAGCGAGATCACGGCGCGCTCTAGGCCGGTGGGGCCAACGTTGTCGGCGAAGATCGAGTTGGTGACGGTCAGATCGCGTAACCGGGGGGCGTTGCCATTACCGGTCGCCAGGGCATTCAGTGCGCCACCGGTCTCGCCCGGCGGGGCAGCGGTGGGGCCACCCGTGGTACCACCCAGGCTTTGGGTGAAGGAAAGCATCCGCGAGTTGGGGTTATTGAAGTGACGCAACTCAATGTTGTCAAAGGTTAGGCCGTTCACCTGTACCCAGTCAGCGTTACCGCTGTTGACATTGCCAGCGGCGAGAATGCCAACGAAGTTCAGCAGACGCGGACGACAGCCGTCGTAGGCCGTCTCGGTGCAGGCGCCGGCGGTGCCGGCCGGGTGAATGACCGACAGATCCTCGATGCGAATGTTCTGCATCGGAGAGTTGTCGGCACCGGCCCCGAAGACAAAGATGCCCTGATTTTCCATCCAGGTACCAGGGTTCTGCGCCCTGGTACCGCGGACCGTGCTGTTAAACCGGGACAGGTCATACCCACGAACCGTCACATTCTGCGCATTTTCGCGGAACACGGCGAATCGTTCGGCGCTGCCATTGTTTGGAATTGCCGCCGAACGCTCGCCGTTGGCCCCGCCGTCGAGCAGCACGTTATCGGCTTGCGGACCAAACACAAATGAGGTCGATGATGAAATTGGTTGGTGGATATTGTAAAGATTTACGTTAGGGGCGTTCACAAAAAACAGCGAAATTGGATGAAAGCCCAGGCGGGTATGACCCCAGTAGGGCACTAGCCGATCATCTAGGTCGATAGTCATCGGGGCGGTGATATGGAACATCGCCCCGCCACCGACGGCCCGCTGCACTTGGTTGGTTGCCGGGCCATCGGCCTCCGGCCACTGCACCTGGCCGCGCCCGACATCGTGCATCATCAGGTGTTCGCGAATCCAGGTAGCCATTGCGCCGTTGGCGACAGCGGTCCCAGGGCTGGCGGTGAGCG
Source organism: Promicromonosporaceae bacterium (assembly GCA_009780755.1). Taxonomy (GTDB): domain Bacteria; phylum Actinomycetota; class Actinomycetes; order Actinomycetales; family Cellulomonadaceae; genus Xylanimonas. The sequence continues at coordinate 21,137 of WQZL01000010.1, forward strand.
GGGTGCCCACCCCGGCTGGGATCGGCATGAAGGTGTGATGCTCGATCGCTGGATCGACCGTAATTAACACGTCTCCGGCATAGGTACCACCCAGCGCATTTGCCTCGGAGATGGCCGCGCGAAGCGTGCAGTATCCAGCCGCGTTGGCGCAGATACCATCGCCGGGGTTGATGGAGTCTCCGCCCTCCCAGGAAGTGGAGTTGATTACCAGTGTGTATGGAGCGGCCTGAGCCGGAGCAGCTAGCACTACACCCGTGATGAAGACAGCAATCAGCGCCGCCATCACGGTTGGGCGGCGAAGAACTTGCTTCGCCTTTGTGTAGCGAACGCGGGCACGCCAAGGACGGCCAGGCGCGGCAGCCTGAGCCACTCGGCGATGCCGTGCTTGCTCGGCCATATGAGGTCACTCCTGTGTTGTGTTGAGTCAAACAGTTTTAGATTTACGCGAAATGTCTCCGCAGGAAACATAGAGGAGAACTGAACAAAAGTGTGGGATATAAAAATAGGTTAAATCACCAAAAATCGGGCGTAATCAACAAAAGCGCAGGTCAGCGCGAGTGATTAAAGTGGGAATATTTTGTGAATGCAGAAGCCAGCGCCAAAGCAGGCAGCAGAACGCGCCAATGCGGTCTTCTTAGTCGTCGGAATCTGCGGGGCCTTCTAGGGCGACAAGAATGGGCAAACCTTCGCGCACGAGGCGCTGAGCGGTTTCGACATCGCGGGCGCCAAGGGCCATCCGGGCCAATTCCCGGCAGCGTTCAAGAGACACCGAAGCGAGTACGGCGGCCACATCGCCCAAAGCCTTGGGAGCCATCGACAGCGAGCTAGCACCCAGGCCAACCAGCACCGGGGCTAGCGCCGGGTCGGCCGCCGCCTCGCCGCAGACACCGATGGGGCGTCCCGCCTCGCGTGCCCCCGCGCATGCAGATGAGATGAGGGTCAATACGGCTGGCTGCCATACGGTCGTCAGCTCGGCAAGAGCGCCCAGGCCACGGTCGGCAGCCATCGCGTAGGCGGTCAGATCGTTGGTGCCGATGGATAGAAAGTGCAGCGGCTCGGCTAGCCAGCGAGAGGTGAGCGCGGCGGCGGGCACCTCCACCACGGCCCCAGCACGGTTCAGACCATACTTGGCGCAGCGCTGAGCAAAGGCGGCCGCCTCGTCAGGGGTGGAAACCATTGGTGCCATCACCCACACATCGGCGTCCGTACCGGCGGCGGCCGCGGCGATGGCCTTTAGCTGACGGTTAAGCACCTTGGGGTGTTGCGTGGCGGTGCGCAGACCGCGCACACCCATCGCCGGGTTCGGCTCGTAGGTGCGAGGCTGAGGCTCGGTAGCGCCCACCTCGTCATCGTTCAGATCGAGAGTTTCGGCCTGCGGGGGCGGACCGGACACCACGCTCCGAGGATGTTCGGGCAGGTCATCCTCGGCGATCAAGTAGGGCAGGGGCGTGTTAGAGCCGACGTCAAGGGTGCGGATCACCACTTTTCGCCCGGCAAAACGCTTGAATACGGGGCGGTAGACGGCCACCTGCTCGGCGAGGGTGGGTTCCTCAGAACGACCGAAGAACACCGATTCGGTGCGCATTAGGCCCACGCCCTCGGCATTTGCGGCGGCGGCCAGCTTCGCGGAGGCTCGGTCGGTGACATTGGCGAATAGTTCAATGTGCACACCATCGGCGGTGACGCCTCTCCCGGAGAACTCGCGGCTCTCGGGGCGCTGGCGAGCGATAACGGCCGCGATCTCTTCTGGGGTGGGAGCGATCTTGATCGTGCCGCGCTTGCCATCTACCAGCACGGTCTCGCCATCGGAGAGTCCGTCTAGGCCCTTGACCGCGACAACGGCGGGAATACCCAGGGCGCGGGCCATGATGGCCGTATGCGAGGTAGGACCACCGGATTCGGTGACGATTGCCAGACAGGTGGTCGGGTCGAGAATGGCCGCGTCGGAGGGGGCGAGATCGCCCGCGACTAGCACGTAGGGGTGGCCGGGCTGCGGGACGCCGGGCGGGCGCTGGCCGAGCAGGGCGGCGACTATGCGATTGCGCACATCGCGCACGTCACGGCGGCGTTCAGCCATCGCCCCGCCGAGGGCCTTGAGCTGATCGATAATCTCCTGGGCGGCGTCCCACACGGCACGGGCCGGAGTCTCGCGATCTTCGAGGACGCGACGGGCGGCATCCTCGGCCAACGTCGGATCGGAGGCCATCGCGGCGGTGACAGAGAGCAAGTCGGCGGCGGTACCGGCGGCGAGTTCGGCCCGGGCGTCGAGATCGGCCGCTACCTTGCGAGCGGCGGCCTCCACCGATGCGGCGGCATCCGCCAAGTCGGCATCCTTCTTCAGTCGCTTAAGCGGCGGCTCGGGTAGCGGCGCAGGCATGGCGATAACCGGCCCCACGGCCTTTCCAGCACTAACCGGCACCCCCCGCAGCACGCTCATGGGACAACCCTACGCCCACCCCAGCTATCCCTTGCCCACCCCTGCCGAACCGGATAATCTGGCGGTAACTTGCCGCCGAAGCGGCTGATCTGGTTACCAAACGACAGCTTGGCAGCTAGATCAGCCGGTTCGGCAAGGATGGGCAGACAACTTGCTCAGGGTAGCGTTGGGGCCGTGCTTGACGTGATTGCCCCGGTGGCCGGAACCGTTGTTGGCTTGGCCGATGTGCCCGATCCCGTGTTTGCCGAGGGGATGGTGGGGCCAGGAATGGCGGTGTTGCCAAACCAAACGGCTAGCTGCCTTGTCTCGGCGCCCATCACTGGACGACTGCTGAAGCTGCACCCCCACGCATTCATCGTTGCCTCCACCGAGGCGCTGGGCCGAGGCGTGCTGGTGCATCTGGGAATCGATACCGTGGAGTTGCGCGGCGAAGGATTCACCATGCTGGCCACCGAGGGCGACGATGTGGTGGCCGGACAGCCCATAGTCGAATGGAACCCGGCCGTCGTCGAGGCGAGCGGCCGCTCCCCCATCGTCCCGGTAATCGCTCTGGACACGAACCCAACCGACCTAACCCCCCTAGCCGCCCCCGCTA